>JAJZPP010000022.1 GCA_021811115.1 bacterium
CGGGACATTAGTACAAGGCTTTTCAGAGTAAATAATCAGTCCAATTTGGTAGAGCGAGACCATTGGGATGTGAACGATCGTGACGAGCCCTATAGTGTGCTCTCTCGCGAGGAACGATCGTTCACAGAACCGGTTGGCAAGCCGCCGGCCAAATTGCGCTGATTATTTACTTTGAAAAGCCTCGCGCTCATGTCCCATTCTTTTCATGGATTATCGCTTTTGAGGCGGAAGGTTCCCTCTGGATAAAAGGTTACCCATTCTTCCTCATCATAGCTTTTTTTCGAAGAGGTTCTGGCATTTTTTCGATAGCATACCGGAGCGCGGTGCGAGGCATGTGCTCTTTGTTCTCTAGGACGAACGAGAGGACCTCTTCTTGATGGGTCCGGCTTGCCTCTTTGAGCATCCATCCATACCCTTTCTGAACCAGATCGTGCTGATCGATGAGAAGGATAGAGGCAATTTTAAAGGTCTCGTTTAAAAACATTCCTCTTCTTGCAGGAATGATGAGACTGACGGCAGCCGCTCTCCTGACAAATGGGTTTGGAGCGGCTGTCCAGGCGACCAATGAGGAGATACACTCTGGATACCTCATGATGAGGGAACCAACCGTGTGGTTACAGAAAGTGTCGCACTTTGCCCAGTCATCGACGTAGGAATCAATCCACCGCTCTAAGAGAGCCATATCATCGCGGACAAACGCCGCTCCCATCCAATCGGTCCAGGTCGCCGCAATCATCGCCTCTTCACTCATGCCAGATTGGTACAGCTGTTCACAGAGGGTGAGGAGCTCTTTCTTTGGGAGGCTTTGAACTTCTCGAAACCCCTCCTTGGCCAGCTTTCGGACAACTGCCGCCTTGACGCCGTAACAGGTGAGGCCTCCTTTAAAAAAACGCTGAAAGCTTTGTCGTGTTGTTTCATCGGAGAGTTCTTGAAGTCGATTTTTTATTCTTTGGAGTGTCGGATGCATAAAGCTCCTTGCGAGTCAACAGTAACGAAGTTACAATTATATGCCAACAATAGGAATCTATTCATGAAGAATGGCGTTTTGTGGATTGTCACGCTCTGCCTTATGGGGTTTCGGGCGTTTTCTTCTGAGCCCCCCTCCTTTGAGGCTTTGATGGGAGAGGGTTCTTTACCACTCTCCCAACAGGATGAAGACCAGGTTTACCAGCTGTCACTGGCGTATGAACAAAAAATTGGTTTTCTGAGTGGCGCTCCCATAGGGCGCATTCCGCACGTTCTTCACGTGATTTGGCTTGGCCCAAAAGAGTTTCCTCGAGAGTCCGTTGCGAACCTGGTCTCATGGAAAACCCACCATCCTGAGTGGCAGTTTTGCTTTTGGACGGATGATCCGTCGCGACCAATGCCGGTTCCAGGCATGACCAAGAGGCTAGTCCAGGAGTATGATTTTGGAATAGTAGCCCCCCTTATTGCGCTCTCAAACAACTGGGCTGAAAAGGCAGATATGATGCGCTACACCATCCTCTTCAATGAGGGCGGGGTGTATGCCGACCATGACGTTTTTTGCCAACGATCCATAGCAAAGTTTGCCGACAGGTTTGAATTTGTTGCGGCCTGTGACCCCTCCCAACCCCATCCAGGCATTGCCACCAACCTCATTGTCAATAACTCAACGATCCTGGCACGCCCAAAACATCCGCTTCTGGGTGCTACCTTGGAACGCATTGTGAAGGGGTGGAATGGGGTTCAAGAGAGGTTCCCTGGGACAGATCGCGAGAGCACGTTGGCTCGTGTGGGCCTTCGGATGCTGCTCCCCTTTGTTGAGGCTACCAAAGAATGGTGTCAGAAGCCTGATTCACGAGACATCATTCTGCCGGCAAGTTATTTTTACTCTCTCGGGCGGTTTCAACCAGATGCTCTGAAAAGCCTGGAAGAACACGATTTTGTCTATGTAATTCATAAGGGATAGCGTATGCGTCATTTTGTTATTGTTTCCTGTCTTTTTGTGAGCACCCTCTTGTCGGCAACGATTACTCCGACAAAAACGGTCGCTCCCATCCATGAAGCTGTGAGGCATTATGATTCGAATTCACTCATCCTTTTTGACATTGACAATGTCCTGCTAACCCATTCCGATATGATTTTCAACCTTCCTGAAAAGGAAAGGAAACCGTTTATTGATCGACTTGCTGCGCATCACACGCCAGACGAGATGAACAGGTTTGAAAGTTTGGTCTGGCTCAATAGCCCAGAACAGCTGCTCGATCCCCGCATGAAGAGGCTCATCCATGACGTTCAATGCCGGCAGATTCCTGTCATAGCGCTCACGAAGGCAGGAACGGGCCAATGGGGATATATTCCTTGTTCCGAGGAATTCCGTGCTGACGCGCTCAAGAAGGTTGGCATTGATTTTAGCCCCTCATTTCAAAATGTTAAGAGGATTTCGTTCGACGAATTTAAGGTTGAACGGCCCCCAGTCTTCACCAGAGGGGTTTTGTGCACGGGAAAGGTATCAAAAGGGGATACGCTTCGTGCTTTCCTCAAACGCACAGGCTTTCACCCCACGCGTATTCTGTTTGTCGATGATTTGCGAGAGAACCTCACGAGTGTAGAGGAAGCATGCCAGGAGTTGGGCATTGCATTTGAGGGATTTGAATTGACTGAAGTTTTGGAAACTCCGATTCTCCTGGATCGAGAGTTGCTTGAGTTTCAGATGCGAGTGCTGGAGCAAGAGAATCGTTGGTTGTCTGATCCCGAGGCATTGCATCGCATGGGACGATAAGGCTCTCACCCTAACTTTTTGGCTAGTTCGTCTAATTGAAAAAATGCCTTCATTAAGAAATCTCGATATGGTTCAGTAGGGCAGATTGTCAAAAATTCCCTCATGCTTTTGGAGAGTCTGCCGACAACGTTCACTATCCACCCCTTGACTTCTGCGTTATCTCGATAGGTGTTGCTGAGAGCGGATAACTCAGGAATGAGGTCGAGTAGCCCAGAATTCAACAGATTGGCCATGAATTTATTCTCTTGAAGTGAAGGCCCCTTCTTCTTCAAAGTATCCAACATGATTTCTAGAGCCGTTTTTAAGGTACAAGAACGGCTCACACGCTGTTCATGGAAGCTTTTTTGAACCTCTTCACGAGCCTCTGGAGTGAGCTTTTGTAAGAATGGTTGCAGGTTTGTGAAATGATTGTGCAGATCCGAAACAGTGGAACTATACGCTTCTTCCCTAAACATCGCGAGGCATAACCGCTCGAATGACGTCAAAAATTTCTTTAACAGGCCTGTAAGCTTCTTTTCGGTCGCTTGCATGAAGAAGAGTTCGCTGAGTTTCGTAACGATCAGGTCGACATAGGAGACATACGCTTCGGTGAGCTCTTTGGGATTTGTAAAATTGCCTCTTGGACGCAAGGATAGGAGCATGTAGGCTTGAGCGCAGTTTTTTAGTAATGGGTCATTGGGGAACGTGATTAAAGAGGGGGAGAAGGCCTGCCACCGACCGGTTATCATATCGGAAGAGGCCATGTCACATGCGGCTCCAAGCGTTTGCCCTGAAAAAAGAATGAGAAGCCTCAGGTAATACTGCGTAAGATGTTTTTTGAGAACGTCTAAGTCGTCCGCTGGTAAAGACAGGTAATCTGTTCTCTTCAGGAATGAGGTAATGTATCTGGATTTATCCTTAATTCCAAAAAACTTGAGGCAGAGTATGTTGGATACGCTGTCAGGTACTTTTTCTGGAATAAGGTCACGGAGTCTCTTTTTAAAAACGGGAGTTCCAAGCTTTTGTTGAGCCGTCACAAATTGGGAGGGTAAATCACTCCCGAGCTCATCGACGAGTTTTTGGACCAGTTGTTGCCCCCTTAAAACGATTTGTTTGCTCTCTATTGATTCTACACATAGCCGAAAGGCTTGTTCCATGGCCGCTTCTACAGGCTTAGAAACAAAAAACTCCCGCATGTTGAAGTTTGTTGGTAGGGACGAATCATACTTTGCTAAGGAGGAGAGGATTGTCTCGCATTCCTTGAGGTTTTTGCATAGATTCGGAAAGTCTAGAGTGGCAACGTCCCTCGTGAGCGATTGTAGCCGGGAAGAATAGGTCGAAAAACGGGGCTTTTTGGCTTCAATTCTTTTCCATATTTGCTTGAGGTGCCGCGTGGCAATTTCACCAAAGAGAGGACACGCTTTTGCCGCCTGGCTCAAAATCTGATCGGAAGCTTCCTTTAGAGCCCTGATATCGGAACTTCTGTCGGAAATGTGGGGAGGAAACAGGGATACGACAAGCTCTCCTACAATATCGTCCTCAATAATGGATGGCTTCAGGTCACTGTGTGAGCCTAGCTGTTGAACAATCGCTGGCAGATGACTGAGAATGGCCTGGTGCGTTCTCACGCCGAGAGCCCTTTCAATCAAGAGCGGAAAGAGAAGATTGTGCGCTTGTTGTAATGTAATCGCTGGATCCTCTGTGGAGGCACATTTCATAAGGCGCTCTGCAAGGAGGAGACTTTCACCTGTGAGAAGACTGTGTTTCGTGCATACAGAGGAGAGGGTCTTCATGCATCTTTCGAGCGAGGCGTGAGCCGCATCGTCCGGAAGTGTGAGTAACATAGTTTTTGCTCGTAAAATGGCTCTATAGATCTCCACAACCTCTTCCCAGAGAGGGGAGGTTAAGGTTTCTATTCTTCTTTCAAGCTGACCACAATCTACGAGAACCATCTTGGGGGATAAAAAAAGTGTTCCTGGAGCATACGCAAGAGGAGCTGTCGATGCGCTTTTTAAAGGGCTAATCCACGGAGGCAGTGAGGCTGCTGCTATACTGGCCCTGGCCCTATTTACAGCCACAATATCTCCCGCTTTTTTAAGCTGAGCGTACTTAAAAGCGTCGATAAGCGGCTGAATTTCACGGAGAGTATCGGGAGCGACGCGGCAGAGAAGTGCATTGCCTTCGTCGGTTGCGCTCTCTCTTTCTGCCATGTCTGATGAATACAACGCGTGAACGATTATTTTTGCAATGTTCAACTCACATTCCTCTCGTGTTGGAGGAAAAAATGGTTGCTGTTTGAGAAGTTCGTGAACGTGAGAAAATGTTTCGGCAATCGGAATTCCCTCCTTGATGCCTTGTGAGTGCATTTTAGTTTCGAGCGCATGGGCCGCTGCTTCATGGATATGAAAAGCCTTAATGCTCTCAAGTGAATTTGGATTCTCTAACGTCTTGCGAATTTCGCAGAGGAGGCGATGAACGCGCTGGATATACTCTGACCATTGTTCTGTTGTCGGAACAACCTTCGTGTATAAGTCGACGATCTCTCCCCATTTATTCATTTCTTTTGGTTCTGAGCCTATTTGTAAAATACATCCGTCGAGAAGGGCGCGATGGGTTACATCGTCGTTATCAAGAGTGCATCGTACGAGTGCCTTGAGCAAAAAGCGTGTCATTCTTTCCCGGTCATACGCACGACCCGCCCAAAAAAAGAGGGCCTGATCGCTCTCTTTTTGGCCGATTGAAAATCTTGAAACCGTTGCTGTGATTGCCTGATATAAAATCGTTAACGAACTGTCTGTAAAGCCCCACGCTTTTTGGTGCTCGAATGAAAGGTTCTTTCCCCGCATGGAATCAAGCGTCTCTCGAACTCTCTTAAATTTCTGACATGCGGAGAGGAGGTGGCGTAGACTCTCTTTGCTGTCTAAAGTCGTTTTTTCAAGATCCTGCTCTATTTCATGCACCAGAGATAGGCTTTCGGCAAATGTTGTCGAGAGTTCCATCCCGATATCGATAATTCTTTGTATGCCGGGTGAGGTGGGAGAAAGGCCTCTGAGAGCTATCTGAAGTTTATCCCACTGCTGGGCATTGCCTTTCAGTTTCTCGAAATGTTCGAGGGCGGCTGCAAGGGCTTTTACGGCACATGTATCGAGTTGTGCTCCCCGTGGCGCAACAGGGAGTTCTCCTCCCATTTGTAGGGAATCAAAGAGGAACTTGGCTCGAATGTACGCCAGAAGTGTTGTTGTTGATGCGGGACTCTTCAATAAAGACCCATCGATGGATTCTGAGAGGAGACACAATTTTTTTGCCGATTCGCTTGAGGACGGGAGTTGCCGGTCTGTAAGAAACTGTTCCAAATCACCGATAAATTCTTTAATGCTGCTCTCGAGGGGAGTCGGGGATGCTGTCTGTTGCCTGTCTCTTCCTGGTGAAAAGAGTGGACTATCCACTTTGAAAATGGCTTGGGTAGTGGTTATTTTCATTTTCGGCCGCCTATTATAAAAGTTTTGCAAATCTTCTAGATTTATAAACAAATATACTATAACAACTGTCTTGTAAAAACAGAACAGGATTTGTATTTAAAGATCGATTGGATGATTATGGTCACGAGAGGAATTGTATCCTCTTGCTTTATACATAAGGTCCCTAAAGGAGAAATCCATGTTTTCATCTCGGTTCATTTCACAGGTTTGTTTTTTGCTTGTTTTTGCTCAGGTGTGCGTGTGGGCTAAAGATGTTGTCTTCACGGAGGCTGATAATGGTGGTTCGTATACGTTGGATGTCGGGGACACGGTGAAGGTGGTTCTCGATGGCAATCCCACGACCGGATTTATGTGGGCTGTGGCGTCTCCTGAGAAACGGCTGAAAGTAGTCGACTCGACCTTTGTGCCTTCAAGTCCTCTCTGCGGGGCGGGAGGGACCTACACCTTTACGTTTAAAGCGGCGGATCATGGGAAAGAGGCTCTCCTCCTTACCTACAGACGCCCATGGGAAAAGGAAGTAGAGCCTGCCAAAACATTCAAAGTTGATCTAGCTATCAAGAAATAATTATAGCTCCGCTATGTCAATAATGCGGTAAAAGTACCGACTGCTCAAAAGGGCGTCGGAGACAGGGCCAAGATGGAGCAAAACGGGAGAGATCCCAAATCCCTTTGGGACAGCAAGGGAGGCTATCTTGGCTCTTAAGGCATCAATAGCTTCCACACCCAGTTCTCGACGCCTCGTCTTGATCTCGCACACATAGAGCGTGTTGGAACGAGTTTGGATGAGGTAATCGATTTGGCATCCCTTTTTTCTTCCGGAACCCTTCTGGATATACGGATTGTCGACCACAATATCTTGTGGATGGATCCCCTGAGCTGCATAAAGAAGCGGTCTGTTTTTCAAGAGGAGGTTTTCCAGCTGAAATCCAAAGCAGGGCTCCCACCCCGGGAAACTCGAAAGTGGTTGCTCTAAGAACGCGTTTTGTTCGATTTTGGACAGGTTGGGTTCGATATAATGGACGTAAAATCGTAGGTAGTTATCAGAGAGACGATACAGTGTTGATTTTCCGATCTTACCCGATTTGAAGGACCAGTCGGGGTGTTTGCTCACAAAGCCGCAAATTTCGAGAACGTAGTAATCCATGATATGAAGGATTTGCTTGATACGCATGATGAAATTTTTATCATGCGTATCAAGCAAATCCTTC
>JAJZPP010000023.1 GCA_021811115.1 bacterium
CCCACTACTGGACGTAGGGGATGTTTTTTCTGATTCAAGGATGCAGCCATCGGCGTTGTCAAAAACCGATTCTTCAACTTGTTTGGGTATAATCATGGTTGATTTTCCTTGGGATTGAGCAGCTGGATGGTGACACCACCTTGGTTTTCGGCAACGACCGCCTTCTGGCCCTCGATTTCGACGAGCCAGACGGAACATTTTGGCGATAAATACTTTCGCTCAAGCAGCCGTATAGCCCCTTCAGAACTCATTCCAGTCAGTTTGGCCCCTGTCATTCTCTTGACAAAGTAACTTGCCCCCAAGAGCACTCCTACAACGCTCACGAGGAGGAAGACCGTTTTATAGAAGAGGCTGCGCACATCTGGAGCCTTTTTGAGGGTCGCCTCCTCTTTCTGCTCCATTTCATTCCAGTAGTTTTCATGAGAGGATTGACTCGACGGTTCTGTTGAGACGCTCTCCTGAGAAGGGGGCGGCTCTGGAGTGGCGAGCGCGGGAATTGCGCAAAAGCAAGTAATGAGAACTAATGATATAAATTTTCGTTTCATAAATTCCTTTTCTCTTATATTAAGAGATCTATTTACCGATTGAGTTGGAAATATGACTTCATGTACCCTCATCAAATAGGTAAAGTATAGCCGATACGAGTAATCATGCGAAAGGGTGTTTTAGCATTTGATATTGATGGGACGCTTGTGGTGAAAAATCAACCGCTCTCCTCCTCTCTTGTGGCATTCATGCAGCGGTTGAATGCCGATGGCTGGTCATTTTTCTTTGCCACCGGTCGGACCGCTCGCTGGAGTCGTGAATTGCTCTCTGTCCTCCAGTTCCCTTATTTCCTGGCGTCCTATAACGGTGCCTTCATCAGGCAGTATCCCGAAAACAGGGTTGTGAGGGCTTCCGTGCTGGATTGGTTTGATGTCATGAAGCTCTCCTCCTACGTCCAGCAGTTCGGGGCGCTGATCTATGAAGCGGAGGGTGAGGAACGAATTTTTTATACACCGACCCTTTTTTCGAAACCGTTCCTCGACCATCTGTACAAGCGGCAAACGATTCAAAAAGAGGAGTGGACCGCGCTAGAATCGCTCGAGAAATTGCCCTCCATCAAGATTGCGAGCGTGCGTTTTTTCATGTCGCCGGCTGCCGCCGCTCTCTTGAGTGAAACGATCAGCAGAAATACCAATTTCGTGGCTCCAACCATGAAGGATTCGGTCGATAATCGGATCCATGTGGTCCAGGTCACCGCGTCAGGGGCCTCCAAAGGCAATGCGTTGAAGATTGTGCGGACTCTTTTGCCAGGCCTTCCGGTGGTGGCAGCTGGGGATGATAGCAATGATATTGATCTGCTCCTGGCAGCCGATGTGCGCATCGCCATGGCCGATGCTCCTGAGAAGCTAAAATCGATTGCCCATATTGTGGCATTGGATACAAACTCTCTTCCACAAGCTGTAGAAGAGGCGATCAATCGAGTGTATGCATAGAAAGGTTGTGGAGCGGGCGGTTGCGGAACTGCTCCCATATCGGCAGGAAGACAGCGGATTACTCTTCGTTGTCCCTGAGGGTAGGGCTGGCCTCTGTGCTCCCACGTATGAAAATTTTCTCTTTACACTCCTCTTGCTCCGACGGAAGTGTGTAGAGTCTACGGTGGCTGCAAAAACGGTGCTCGCGCGCCTACTCCACTTCCAAGATACTGATCCCAATTCTGCCCAATACGGCAACTTCCCATTCACACTCGAAGAGTATCCTGAGTGCCGGGATTGGCTCACCTCCGTCCGCATTGGAGCGGTTGTTTTTTTAATCAACCAGTTCTTTGGCCATGTTCTCGGGGAGGATCTGCTCGAAAAGCTCCGATTGTGCCATTCCAGATTACTGGAAGCTTCAGAACGGGTGAAGAGGACCATTTGCCTCCCACCGTATGCCCAGGCCCTGTTGGCTCTGCAAAAAGATGGGGGAGGAGCGGCCATTTCCACCTTTTTGGCAACGCCTGATGCGTTCTCTCCCGCCCATCTTGGGCGCATACTTGCACTGGCCAAGGCACGTGATTGTGAAGAGGAGATTCTTGCCTTTGCAACGACCCGTTGGCACGCTCTGCTTGGGACGTATGCGGGACCCGCTTGCGGCGTCTTTCAGATGGGGGGAGCGCCAGAAGTGACGTTGTTTGATATTGAGATGGCGCTCAGCTTGCAAAAACCGCTTCCCAATAGACCGTGGAGCTATAGAACCTGCCTTGAGGCTGCGTACAGTATGCCCAAGACGGTGTTTTTGGAACATGCCTTTCCGGATATGATCGTCTCTCCATGCCTGTACATTCCAAAATGTCCCCATGGGTACCACCCTGTCCGAATTGTCATGGAGTGTGGAACGGTGAGTATACAGACGCCTGGAGGGGAGTTGGTTGAGCTTAAAGAGACTCCAGAAGGCTTTGAGGGGACTGTTTTTCGAACAGCGGGAGCTACTGACTCGGTTCTTCTCAGAGCCTTCATGGAGCGGGGGGAGCTGACGAGTGTGACTGTCGAAGGGGAGAGAGCGACGGTTTTTACTCCAGAGAGAGGAGTGACCCTTGAGTGCGGCAAGAAACAAGTTTTGCTTACCGTTTCTCTTTCTTCCACTATAGGACACATACGGTTTGGGGATCGGCCAGGACAACTGCTTGAAAAGGGGGCGTACGATTGGGTGGTTGAGGTCGAACATCTCTCAGGACCTGTTCCTGACCGCTTCACATTCTTCGTATACCCATTTCAGTTAGAGAATCGCCTTTACAACGAGCGAACGCCTCGCGATAAAGGCGACGAGAAAGGTTCCTGTATTCGCGATACTGGGCCTTTCTCGTCGCCTTTATCCCGAGAGCGTTCGCTTGAATGTAAAGGCGATTCTCCAACTGAAATGGGTATAAAAGTATGAGAGCCGTATTTTTTCTTTGGGTGACGCTCCTCTTTGCATCCTGTTCACCACGGTTCAGTGATGAGTACTGGGAGCAGTACAGGTATCTTGGGAGTATTCGGGAGGAGTCTCACCTGTACCCGCAGTTCTGTGGGAAAGAGCACTATTACCTGGTTGTGCTTGTGGATGCTCGCCACTTAGATTACTCGTCACCAGAAAAATACTTTTCTACGCTTGGCCACGGGCTCTTTTTTAGCCAGGAGCCGCTCACGGGGCATGCGTGGATTGTTCTTGCTGGCATTCGTGATGGGAAGTCGGTTGTCTTTGAAGGCGGCCATACGGGCGAATTTGGCACTGTCGCACCCAAATACTTCGATGAGGTCATTCGGCTGTCGCGTGAGGAAAACGACCCAAATCCGGCAAAATACCTCTTCACGATGCTGCCTGATGGAAGACTTGAGCCTGGGGCGGGTGGCCATACGCCGACCTTCGCAGCCGCCTTTCCGTTGACTCAGGAAGGGTATGAGAGGCTGAATGGTCTGCTCCAAACGTATGATTTTTCTCGCTGGTCGCTGACAGGGCCCAATTGTGTCCGGTTTGCGCGAACCTGCCTGTCGGCCATTGGCGTTGATATCGAATGCCGCATGACCATGACGCTTCCTCGCTCGTTCCGGTATGGGGCAATGACGGTGAGGCTGTGGTCCGATACCTGTTACTCCTCATTGACTGCGGAGACTCCTGAGATGTTGGAGTTCCAATTGTGGGAGCTTGTAAAAAATGGCTCGGCCCTCGTGGCCAAAAAGTGGTATAAGAGTCGGGAATGAGCAAGGAGAATACATATGCTTACCATTGATTTGTCGGGCAAGAAGGCGTTTATCGCTGGGATTGGCGATGATAGGGGATTTGGATGGGCGATTGCCAAGGCGCTCCACGCAGCTGGGGCTGAAATTGTCGCGGGAACCTGGGTTCCGATGGTAGGGATGTTCACGACAGCTTTGAAGGGGGGAAAGTTTGACCAATCCCGGCTGCAGCCGGATGGGTCGATGCTCGACTTCTCGAGTATTTATCCCTTAGATGCTTCCTACGATTCTCCAGAAGAGGTTCCGCAGGAGGTTCGTGAAAATAAACGGTATAAAGATGTGGTTGGCTATACCATAAAAGAGGTCGCGCAGCGCATTGCCGAAGAGCATGGAGCGATCGATTTTTTCGTCCATTCGTTAGCCAATGCGCCTGAAGTGCAAAAGCCGCTTCTGAAAACCTCTCGAAATGGGTATCTAGCGGCTGTAAGCTCCTCTTCGTACTCGTTCGTCAGTCTGGTGGCCCATCTGGCTCCTGCTATGAGGCGGGGAGGAAGCGTGGTGAATCTGTCTTACCTTGCTTCAGAGAGGGTGATCCCTGGGTATGGAGGGGGAATGAGTTCGGCGAAGGCGGCCTTAGAGAGCGATACGCGAACACTGGCGTATGAGATGGGTAGGGAGTATGGGGTTCGGGTGAACTCCATCTCAGCGGGGGCGTACGGCAGTCGAGCTGCCAAGGCGATTGGGTTCATTGAGCAGATGATTGAGTATTCGGCTCGCAATTCGCCTCTCAAGCAGTCTATCGAGGCATCTGATGTTGGAAATGCGGCGCTCTTTTTGTGTTCTGATTTGAGCGCGGCCATTACTGGGGAGGTGCTCCACGTCGATTGTGGCATGCATGCGATGGGGATGTCCGTAGTGGAGGCAGAGTAAGCGCATAGGGATGTTAGGAGCGGTTTAAAGAGGATTGAAGGGAAGAGTGTCTACCCTTCCCCCGCCTCGGTGGTAAATGTCCAAGAAACCGTTACTTTGGTTTGGCTGTGACAAAATTATTCTTGTTGATGTTGATGAGAATGTTGGGTTTCCCGAACCAGGTGTCATTTTCCCCAATAAGGACCGCCTGACCAATCCTCCAATACGCAAACTGTGCCCCAGTCTCAGCCTTCCAGATGGAACCGTTCGAGAGAGAGAGCATCCCTGTGCCGTGATCGATGTTATTGATGAAAATCGCAGTGGAAATGTATGGGCCTTGCGAGAGATTGGCGCCGACCGATTCATTGGTCCATTTATTGATCAGCATGTAGTCATAGGATGAAAACCATTTGTAGTTTGGCATGATGACGATAGCCGAATTGGGAAGCCAGTTCGTCAGTTTTGCCGCATCACGACTGGCGATTTCCCAAATCGTCTCATCGGTGGTTATGAGCGTTTTTCCACGCGGGCCGACACTTTTAATCGTGTAGAAGAATTTGGGTGATACCGATATCTTCACGTCGGCAAGAGGACTCTTTTCTCGCTTTGCGGAATGGCGCGCCGCCGCAGCACCCCTGGACCCTTTCTTGGCATGTTTTTTGTTCGGTTTGGTGCCCACAGCTATGTGCTGAGGTGCCTCCGATGGTTCCCCGCCGATCAATGCAACTCCACTGAGGAGCATACTGGCAATACTGAATACTGATATGAACTTTTTCATAATACCCTCCATTAACGAGTTAGAAAAAAGGTACCGCAGTTTAGGTTAAGAAGCCATAAGGAAAGTGTGAACTCCGAGAAAAGGACTTTCTCCACATGAAATGCGGTAGCTGATACTATTGTACTGTTGCTTTTTTACTGCTCTGTAGGTTGCTAATGCCAAATTTTTCATGCGGAATCGTAGGGCTCCCCAATGTCGGGAAATCTACTCTCTTTAACGCCGTCACCTCAAGCCGCGCGCCAGCCTCCAACTACCCATTTTGCACCATCGATCCCAACATAGGGGTCGTGGAAGTGTTCGACCCTCGATTGGAGGTGCTGGCAAACCTCTCAAAGAGCGAAAAGATTGTGTATGCCACAACCGAATTTGTCGATATCGCCGGCCTTGTGGAGGGGGCTTCAAAGGGGGAGGGGTTGGGAAACGCCTTTTTATCCCATATCAGGAATACCGACGCCATCGTCCAAGTGGTACGCTGTTTTGAATCGGAAGATATTATCCACGTGCGTGGAAGGGTCGATCCGGTCGAAGATATCGAGATCATCAACCTGGAGCTGATTCTCGCTGACCTAGCTACCTGCGAGACCAATATGGCCAAGCTCGAGAGGCAAGTAAAGATCAAAAAAGAGGCTGAAGTTCTCTTTTCTGCGCTGCAAAAAGTCAAAAACCACCTGGATCTAGGCAAACCTGTACGAACACTGGATGTCACCCATGAGGAGAGCCTCCTCTTGGCACCGTACCGGTTTTTGACTGAGAAAAAGGTTCTTTACCTGTGTAACATTGCCGAAAATGATTTGACAAACACCAATAACCCCCTCGTGGCACGTGTCACAGCCCATGCGCAGCAGGAGGGGGCGCAGGTTCTCTCCATTTGTGCCAGCTTGGAGAGCGAGATCGCCCAATTGCCCCCTGAAGATCGTCCCGCCTTTTTGGAGAGTGTTGGGTTGAAGGAGTCTGGCTTACAGCGGCTTGTGCGTACCTCCTTTGATATGCTCGGCCTCATCACCTTCTTGACAACAGGGGAGATGGAGACGCGCGCGTGGACCATTACACGAGGCTCTTCAGCTTATGATGCGGCTGGTAAGATCCACACAGACATTCAGAAAGGGTTTGTTCGAGCCGAGGTGATTGCGTATGACGACTATGTCCGGTGTGGCGGGCGGGTCGGCGCACGGGAGGCTGGGAAGGCCAGGGCTGAAGGAAAAGAGTACGTCGTCCAAGATGGGGACGTGATTTTGTTTTTACATAGCGGATGATCATGGGTTCTCTTTTTGTCACATGCCTTCCTGGATTAGAAACGGTTCTTGCCAAAGAGGTCGAGGCACTTGGGTTTGCCACGCGCCCCTGGAAAGGGGGCGTCTTTGTGGATGGGGCAACGCTTCGGGACGCCATGGTCCTCAACCTCCATCTTCGGACCGCATCGCGCGTCCTGTGGCACCTCTTTGATATCAGCAATCCAACCAAGAGCCGGTTGTACAAGGCCATTTCTGATGTGGATTGGAGAGTCTGGTTTACTGATTTTCCAACTCTTGCCATCGACGTCCCATTTGCGCAGCACCCCGATTACTCAAACTCGCTCTATGTGGCGCAGCTGGCCAAGGATGCCATCTGCGACCAATTGCGCGCCGCCACTGGAAAGCGCCCCTCAGTTGATGTGAAAAATCCCCAGATTCAATTTTCCATCATTGTCGATCCACGCAAAGCCTCTCTCTCCTTTGACACCTCGTTGCAACCACTCTTCAAGCGAGGCTATCGCGAAGATGGGGGGATTGCCCCGCTCAAAGAGACGCTCGCGGCGGCCCTCCTGTCGCTGGCTGGGTATGAGGCTCATCAAGGGCACATTCTCTTCGATCCATGCTGTGGGACGGGGACGATACTGATTGAAGCGGCGCTCATGGCCACCAAAACCCCGCCAGGCCTGCTCCGCACATCTTTCGGGTTCGTTCGCCATCCAGAGCATAAGGAAGAAGAGAGGCGG
>JAJZPP010000024.1 GCA_021811115.1 bacterium
TCTCCCTCCTCATAGGGATAGGGCTGAATGTCACGATGGATAAAGCTACCTGCGACAGTCTCGATCAGCCAGTCACCTCTCTTACTGTCGAAGCCTCCCAAAGCTTTGACAAGGAAGAGATACTCCAGGCTCTCTTTAGAGAGTTGCGTCACTGCATCGATCAACTGCTCAACAGCGGATTTAGCCCTTTTCAGAAAGAGCTCAACTCCATGCTTGCCTTTAAGGAAGAAAAAGTCTGCATCGAAACAGATGGGAAGCTCATTCATGGAACAGTTCGCGGCATCGACGACATGAGGAGGCTGCAGCTCGAGAGTAGAGATACTATTCTCCTGCTAGCCAATGGAAGACTTCGAAAAGTGGTGGAATAGCGCACCACAGCAACCGGCCTTCACAAGGTCGATCAAGATAAAGGGAACAAACCCAAGGTAAAACGCCTGTTTCATTCCAACGGCAAGGGCAAAGAAGGCAGCCCCACACACGAGTATGACCAAATGGCCTGCTAAAAACGCGGCATACCCCCGGGTAGGAAACCGCTCCACCATTTTCCCGGCGACAAAGGCGGCAAACACATAGCCAAGGAGATACCCAAGAGAGGAGAGCTTAGAAAGAATGCTCAGGCCGCACACCCCTCCAGCAAAGACAGGAAGACCGCAGACGCCATAGATCAGAAAAAGCAAAACAGAGGCAGCTCCCCGTTTGGCTCCCAAGAAAACCCCGAGCGCTACGGCTATGGAATTTTGGAGTACAAGCGGAACTGGGGTGAAAAAGAGAGGAATCTTTAGCCAGACGAAAAGCGACAAAAAAAGACTTGCAAAAAGAATAGCACAGATGGAACGTGCCCTGGTCTCATATCGTGACACTACTGCTGCGGGTACCATACATCCTCCTCAAAACGTACAATCAACAAAGTAGTAATCGTACCATCCTCAATCAAGATTTGTCTATGAAAACAATTTTGAGTACTCCCGATACCACGCCGCAAAGGAGCCAATCCCTGTCTTCAGAGAGGTTTTTGGTGAAAAGCCAAGATCATCGGCCGCCTTTTGGATATCAGCGCATGTTTCCACCATATCTCCTGGAGGCTGAGGCTTGAGGCGAATGACCGCCTTTTTCTGAAACGCCTCTTCCAAGCAAGTCACAAGATCGACAACACTCTCCGGCTTGGTATTCCCCAGGTTGTAAATAGCATACTGTTTTTGAGATGTCAGAGCCGCCACAATGCCATCGACGATGTCGTCGATATAGGTAAAATCTCTCCGCAATTTCCCCTCCCCAAACAGATCGATAGGCTCTCCCCTAATGATCTTATCAGCAAAAAGGAAATACGCCATATCTGGCCGCCCCCACGGACCATACACCGTAAAAAATCGAAGGCCAATGAGGGGCATTTTAAACAGATGGTGGTAAGAAGAGGCCATGACCTCATTTGCCTTCTTCGTGGCCCCATACAAATTGGTGGGGGTATCGGTCCTATCCTCTTCCGAAAAGGGAAGTTTTGTATTGGCGCCATATACGGAAGAGCTACTCGCCCAGATGGTTCGAATGTGTGGAAAGGCACGGGCCGCCTCAAGAATGCTCAAAAACCCATCGATATTGGAACGAAGGTAGGTGTGGGGAGCCTCGAGCGAATAGCGAACACCAGCTTGGGCTGCCAGATGGATGATGTGGGTAATAGACTCTTTTTTAACAAGCTGCTGTAAGGAAGACTCCTCTTCAACAGAATGTTCAACGATGTCGACGCCAGCATTCGAGAGAACCTGTTGCCTCGCCCGTTTGAGGCGCACATCGTAGTACGGATTAAAATTATCCAGGCCGACCACAAAATGGCCCAATTGCCGACACCGCATGGCTACATGGAATCCGATGAAGCCGGCCGCTCCTGTCACAAGTATTCGCATGGCAACTCACAAGAAAATTCGCGTGAAAATAGAAAATCTGGATACTCTAGCTTACAGCATTGCCAGTTTTAGGGGAGAGCGAGATGACAACGACGAAAGAGAATGTAGCCCTACAGCCCGATGTCGAGACAATCATGCGACGATTGCGGGGAGATGCTACTTCGACGCCAACCTATCGAACTCCTGTCACCCCGTCAGAGGCCGACCAGTTGAAGGCTGTCGTAAAGACACTGGAAACTCGTCTCAAAGAGGCGCATGCAGAGCTGGCAGAAAAAAATGAACGGCTCTCTCGCCGAGAAAAGGAGACAGAAGAAACCCTGTCGAACCAATCCAAAGCGTGGAGAGAGGAACTTGATGCGTATCGGCAAAAAGAAAAAAGCTGGTCTGACGAACAAAAAAGACTGGAACAAGAAAAACAACGGGCTGTGAGCGATACGTCGAGCAACAATACGCAACTGGTCCGGCTCTCGTTAACCAATCGACAACTCGAAGAGGAGATCAACGCCCTCACGTGTGAGAGGGCCGCTACGATACGACAATTAGGTCAGGAAAAGGAATTGGTGGAGCAGCAGCGAAGCGAGCTGGCAAGAGAGAAAGAGAAAGCGACAGCGCTTGCCGAAACGGCTGCCACCAAACAAATGACCATCGAGAAGCTACTTGAGACTATTGAGCATCACAAAATTACCGCAAAAACCCTCACAGAATCCAATGAGACGCTCGCACAGCAAGTTTCGCTTCTCATGCAAGAAAAGGGGCGTGCTGACACGGTTACCAAGGAGCTGCTCGCCGCTCAAATGCAGCTTACTTCATTGGCGGCCCAGCTAGAAGCGGCCAACAGCGCGAACACAGCTGCCCAGGAGAAGGCCCGAGAGGCGTTGAAAGAAAAGGAGATCACCGATGTTCGCATCAAAGAGGTCGAAGAGCTGCTCATCGCTAAGCTAGAGGCAATTGCCGAGCTCGAGGAGGAGATAGGGACGGTCTCCAGCCAAGCAGAGGATCTCCAATTACAGCTCTCCACAGCAGAACAGGAGGGCGATCGATTGGCAAAAGAGCTCCAACAATCAGGAGAGCTCAATCGCGGGCTGACGGAAAAGCTCACGAAACTGGGCGCAGAACTTACCGACGCTCGAAAACGGGCAGAAATGTGTGATCGCCTTAAAAAAAGCGCCACCGAGGCTGTAGCCCACGCCCACTCCATTATGAACCTGCTCGAACTGACCCCCAGCCGACAGCCTCATTGCGACGCCAAAGGATGCGAGCCATCGCTCTTTGAGGAGCCACGATCGGCGTATGACCTCTTCTAAAATTATTGGAATCGATCCTGGCACCATCGTAACCGGGTACGCCATCATCGACAATGAGGGGGCTCGTCCGCGCATCGTCGACTTTGGGTGCATCCGCCCACCTCAACAGGACCTTCTCAGCGAACGGTACCTCATCCTCTTCACATCTCTGTGTCACCTCTTGAAGCTCCACACCCCTACTCAGATGGCGATCGAAACCCCCTTTATCAACAAAAACCCTCAAAGCGCACTGAAACTTGGAGGCGCCTTAAGCTGCGCTATTCTAGCAGCAAAAAGCTCCCTTTCAATACCAGTTTTTGGCTATGCTCCTCGAGAGGTGAAGCAGGGCATTACCGGAAGAGGGGATGCCACGAAAGAGGATGTCCAAACCTTCTTGCGCCATTTCTTTTGTCTGCAAAAGACAGAGATTCGAATGGACGCTACCGACGCCCTTGCCATTGCCCTGTACCATGAATTGAGAGGGCCTCTGCTGAAGAGAAAGGAGCTTTAGTGTATGTATGAATACATCGAAGGGACATTGCAAACAGTGCTGCCAGAGGCTGCAATTGTCGACGTCGGAGGAATCGGGTACCGCCTCCTCATCACAAAGACGGACGGTTGTCGCTTGGTACAACGGGGGCAAAAAGTAAAGTTATTTGTTGAATTAATCATTCGAGAGGATGCCCACACGCTGTTTGGCTTTTCTTCGGCAGAAGATCGCGAGTTTTTCCGCCTCCTCCAGCAGGTCAGCGGCATCGGACCGAAACTGGCGCTCAATATTCTGAGCCACACAACAGGCTCAGCGCTTGCTGAGACTATTTTTCGGAAGGATATTCGAGCCCTTGTGGAAGTTCCTGGCATTGGGAAAAAATTGGCGGAACGGCTCATCGTCGAACTGCACGAACGCATTGCAGAGCTGGTTGCAGGAGGAACTGTGGTCGCAACACCAAGAACATCCGTTGCCACCGAGGCGATCAGGGCGCTTGAAACGCTCGGATTTTCTACGGTAGAGGCACGCAACGCTGTAGCCACCGCCCAACAGGAGAATCCCAATAGTAAAACGGTCGAGGCCCTTGTACAAGAGGCTCTTAAAAAACGATGAAACTTCCCACAACTGTAGACTCCATTCTGATTCGATGCCCCAATTGGATCGGCGACGCGGTGATGAGCTCTTTTTTCTTCAGCGACGTGAAAAGGATCTTTCCCAACGCCATGGTGACTGCGCTCGCTCATGACCCCATTGCAGAACTACTCCAAGATGTGGATGGGATTGATCGATGGATCACTTTTTCTCGGGAGAAAAAGAGGAGAGCCGAAGAAGAGAAGAGAGTGCTCTCGTTCTTGAAAAGCCAACGGTTTGATCTTGGCATTCTCTTGACCCACTCCTTCTCCTCGGCCTGGATGTTCTGGAGGGCAAATATCCCCTGGAGACTTGGTCTCAAGGCCCACTTCAGGAGTTTTTTGTTAAACATTCGGATTGCGCCTTCTCACGAACAACACGATGTGCTCTCGTACCAAAACCTCCTCTCCCCCTTTGGCGTCAGCCTGCCCCAACCGGTCCTCCAGATTGCTGTGCGCCCTGAAGAGCTCATGGCCATGCAACAGTCGCTCCAACAGATCGGAATCCAGCAGGATCAGCACGTGGTCATTGTGAACCCAGGAGCCGCCTTTGGCCTGGCAAAATGCTGGCCCCAAGAGTACTTCCAAAGGCTGTGTGAGCTCCTCCAGCGTAACCCTGAGACGGTTCTTATTGGGATCGGTGACGCTAAAGGAAGACAGACTGTGGAGACAATTTTTCAAAAATTTCCTCGCTGCCACAACCTAGCGGGTAAAACGTCCATAAGAGAGCTCGTCGCGCTGATTTCCTTAAGCGATCTTGTCATCAGTAATGATTCTGGGCCTATGCACATCGCAGCGGCCGTGCGAAAGCCGCTCATTGCGCTGTTCGGCTCCACAAACCCACTTCGAACAGGTCCATGGGGTCAAGCGACCGTTATACAAAAAAAAGTACCATGTAGTCCATGCTACCTCCGTGAATGCCCCAAAAACTTTTGCTGCATGAAGTCCATCACCCCCGACGAAGTCTTCATGCATGCCCAGCAGATGCTTTCATTATGACAATAGAAGCCCTCTCTAGGCTCAACCAGGAGCATCTCCTGAACAGTTCCATCCCGCCCGAGGAGCTCAACTCTATCGACTGGGAAACAGTTGAGAAGCAGATGGCACTCATCCCGGGTGATGCGATCCTCCTCCGCCCTGATTCCGCGGCTATTGAACCGATCACGCCGACGGGAGCCTCTCCTTACTCAGACCACCCGGTGCCATTCCTGTACCAAAAGCGGGTGGGAGTCCTGATCATGGCAGGAGGGCAGGCTACACGACTCAATAGCCCTCTTCCCAAAGGGGTCCTTCCTGTCTCGCCTGTACACCACAAGTCCATCCTCCAGCTCATTGCCGAGAAAATAACCGCTTTTGCAGCCTGCTACAAAGCTTTTGTCCATACGGCCATCATGACATCAGAGGCAACCGACGGAGCCATAAAAGCCCATTTTGCCCTCAACAACAACTTTACTCTCCCAACGGTGGACTTCTTTGTACAGGATAGCCTTCCTCTTTTGGATCTGGAGAAAAAACTCATTATCCACCAAACCCACCTCCTCAAAGGCCCTGATGGCAATGGGAAACTGTTCCATTACTTCCTACAGTCGGGTCTTTACGAAAAGTGGCGTGAGGATGGTATCGAAGCCATTTCTATTATTACGTGCGACAATCCGCTCATCGACCCGTTTCATCCGGGACTCCTCATTCCACTCTTTTACGGCCGTGACTTTGCTGCGGCAGCGGTTGAACGAACAGAACCCAAGGAACAGGTTGGCCTCTTTGCTCTCAAGAATGGACAGCTGACGGTGGTCGAGTACTCAGAGATAGAGCCTGAAGAGGCCGCAGGGCGTGATGCATGGGGCCACTTACTGTTTCGGTGGGCAAACATCGCCTTCTTTGCATGCACGCTTGATTTTGCCAAAAGAGCCTCTACATCGATCCTTCCGCTCCATATGGCGCGCAAAAAAACGAATGGACATGAGGCGTGGAAGGCCGAGTACTTTATCTTTGATACGTTCTGTCAGGCCAGCAAACCCACTCTTGTTCCGATGGAGCGGGAGGCGTATTTTGCTCCTCTGAAATCGTCTACAGGCCCCACCTGCCTTGCTGAAGTGCAGCAGGCCATGATGAGGCGAGACAGGGCCTTCCTGCAACGGTTGGGAAAAATTCCCCAAGAAGGGCCTATTGAGTTACCTCAGGAGGCATTTTATTTGCCTACTGATCGACATCAAGATGCCGTGGAGCGCTGACACCGCTTTTCCTATAAAAAATCAAGACAATACGTTGGAATGATCATCTTAGGGGCCTTAAGTCTTCAATGAAAGGCGGTGGAGGTCATTACTTTAAGTCCCTAAGCCAAAAATCCTCTCTACTTCTGTAAGAGAAAGCGTTTTGTACGCCCCCACAGCCAGGTTCCCAAGGGATAAATTGCCAATACGAATGCGCTTCAATTCCAGTGTTTTCAGCCCAGCCGCAGCGAGAAGCTCCCTCACCTCATGGTGACGCCCCTCCAGAACCGTGATGCGGAGGGTGGCCCGCCTCACCTTCTTCACAGCCAGCGGGCAGACCTGTTTCCCCTCAATCTCACACCCCTGAGATATGGCCACAAGGTGGTTGTGGGTCACTTCATTATTCACCTTGGCCACATACTCTTTTCGAATGCCGCCTGAAGGATGCATCACGCGGTGCGCAAAATGGCCATCATTGGTTAAAAGAATGAGCCCTGACGTCTCTTTGTCAAGCCGTCCAATAGTGAAAAGACGCTCCTCAGTCGGCACAAGATCAACAGCTCGACGTTTCCGATCTGGTGCGCACGTGCACACGTAGCCTACAGGCTTGTTCAATACGTAGTATACCTTTCTCACCTCTTTGGCAATGGGCTTTCCATCGACGGTGATAACATCGGCTGGAGTCACTAACGTTTGGGGGACAACCACTCGCTTGCCATTGACACGAACCTTTCCACTCGCGATGATCTCTTCACAATGCCTCCTGGATGCTACTCCAGAGGCGGCTAGCACCTTACTTAATCTTTGCATACGTGTTGTCAG
>JAJZPP010000025.1:0-5198 GCA_021811115.1 bacterium
GTGAAAGAAAATTTACCAAGTCTGGAAGTAGGGCGTCTGGGTCGTTGAGGAGACATCTTTTGAAAGCTTTTCACAGTAGAGCTTTGTTTTCTTTAACACTTTCTCCCACGAGCTCTCTTTTGAATCGGCCTGTTCGCACACACTGGCTAAGAAGGAGGTGGTAAAGACGCCTCCCGCCGTAACATATGGGTTATCATTGACACAGATGCCTATCGCCGTCTGCCCCGCTTCAGCGGCACACGCGGCAATAATCCCTCTTGATTTTCGGAAGAGGACGTGGAGGCCCTGTTCCAGATGGGGAGCACACTTGTAAAAGTTTTTCTTTACTGAAGTTGTCAGAACGACAGAGTTACAGCTCTCGAAGAGAATGATCGCTAGCCGAGGCCGGAGCGCTCGGACCTTTTCGATGAACAGGGAGCCATCTAGGGGAAAGGAAAAAAGAGGCCAGGGAGTTGGCTGAGGAGCCCCTCGCTTCCCAAGCCCTGTGACGTAGCAGAAGAGCGTATCTGCCGGATCGACGTGCGTTGTGCTCAACCAGCGGTTGACATTTTCCATGGAGAGCATCTCCCCATCAAGCACTGTGATATTGGCGTGCGGGTTGACCTCTTTGGCGACGCTAAGGACAAATTTTTTAACTCTTTCCCGATCGATGCGTGTGATGGATTGAATGGGCTCTGTAGTCGTATCGCAGGCAACCAGGGCGTGAAGCGTATGGCTTTTAGCAAGGAGAAGACATGGACCCGTGAGGAACCAAAAAAAGAGCACGAAACGCATACAATGATCCTCTGCAAAATAAGGAGATCGTGCTCCTTCGTACCTGAACCATTTGGATGCTGTCAAGACTGAGAGATCTCATGCGATGAAGCTATTGCGTAAAACCGTTAGAACACGTACTCTTTTTACGAGGGGCATTTACAAAATCCTCCTATGTCCTCGTAGCTCAGTGGATAGAGCGGTTGCCTCCGGAGCAACAGGCCGCACGTTCAATCCGTGCCGGGGACGACTTTCCTTTTTGTCCCCGTAGCTCAGTGGATAGAGCGGTCGCCTCCTAAGCGACAGGTCGCGCGTTCAATTCGCGCCGGGGATGATTATTTTTTAAAGTAATCATCGATTCCTGACGCAATAGCTCCAGCCAGTTTGGTCTTAAACGATGGGAGAGAGAGGAGTCGAGCCTCCCCCGCATTGGTCAAAAAGGCAGCCTCGATGAGCACCGCTGGCATCGGGGTCTCGCGGATCACATGCAAATTCCCCGACTTGACACCCCGCGGCCGCACAGGCAATAGCTGGGAAAACCGTTTGCACAAACAGGTCGCCAGTTTTTGTGACGATTTGGTTCTTGGCCCATTTTGGGAATTGTAAAACCAGAGTTCCGCGCCCGAGATTCGCTTGTTGGGGCATGAGTTAATGTGGATACTGACAAAGATTGCAGCCTTGTGGCTTGAAGCTAGGCTCACTCGCTTTTCAAGCGATACGGTTGTATCGCCCCGTCGGCTCATCGCAACAGTAATCCCAAGACTCATCAGCTGCTGTTCCACCTGCTTGGCAATCTCCAGCGTCAACGTTTTCTCCTTCAAATTTGGCCAGCGGTGCATCTGCGTCCCAGGATCACGCCCACCATGCCCAGGATCAAGGAAGACAACCTTTGCCTGTTTCGGAGCCGGTTTTACGGCTTCAGCCCTCGGTGTTAGTTTCTGGCGGGAAGGAAGCGGCCCGAGAGCATATTCAGAAGTGGGACGGGAGGCGGCACACCCAGTCAACAAGAAGAGGAGAAGCAGACGAACCATCAAAAACCTTACGTTATTTTTTTTTGTTGCAGTACTCACGGACCACAACACAGTCATCAAAAGGAACCGTAGCACTGGCGAAAACTTGATACTTCTCATGCCCCTTCCCAGCTATCAGCACAAGATCGTCGGGGGTCGCCATATCGATCGCCCCATGGATCGCTTCCTCTCGGTCCGGGAGTAACGTGTAGCGAAAGGTTGTAAATCCTGAGGCAATTTCACGTATAATCGCCAGCGGATCTTCTGAACGCGGATTGTCCGACGTGACAAAACAAAAATCCGCCAGCTCTTCGGCCGCACGGGCCATTTTGGGCCTCTTCTCCCGATCCCGATCCCCGCCGCACCCAAACACCACAATGAGCCGGCCAGGCGTACTCGCTCGAACCGTCTGCAGTACCTTCCGGAGGGCATCCTCCTTGTGGGCATAGTCAACATAAATTTTTAAATCAAGAGGGTTGTCAACCCGTTCGAGCCGTCCAGGAGGAGGCGTTGCGGTGGAAAGCCCCCTTGCAATCTCCTCAAGGGCATACCCGCGTGCGATAAAGGTGGCAGCAGCTGCGAGGCCGTTTTCCACATTGTAACGGCCAATCAATGGCAGCGTGACCGGAACCGATTGTCCAGCGTAGCTTAGCACAAATGTGGTATGGGTACTCTGTGTGCGGATATCTGACGCGACCACATCAGCCTCCTGCTCAATCCCAAAAGTCATACAACGGGCGCGTGTGCCTTCAGAGACCTTTTTTACCCATGGATCGGCCACATTGAAGATCGCAACAGGCTCTAACGATCGGGTTGGGGCAAGCGATCGGAAGAGGAGATTCTTTGCCTTCGCATACTCCTCCATGGTTTTATGGTAGTCTAAATGGTCGTGGGAGAGGTTCGTAAAGATAGCCGTATCAAAACCAATTTCATCGACGCGTCCTTGCACAAGGGCGTGGGAAGAGACCTCCATGACACACGCTTTGGCGCCTGACTTCACAATATCTCGGAGTAATCGTTGGTTCGTGACAACATCGGGCGTTGTCCGGGGAGCTTCGCAGTGCCTTACCCCTGTGATATACTCTACAGTCCCAATCAAGCCTGCCGGTATCATAAAATGGTGAAACAGGTGGTGGACAAGGTAGGAGGTGGTGGTTTTGCCGCTCGTGCCTGTGATACCGACCATCTGGAGCTCTTTTGAGGGCCATGACCAAAAATGAGCGGCCAGGAGAGCCTCTACTTGAGAGAGATCTTTGGCAATGAGCTGGGTCACCCCCCTGATAGAGGGATCAAACACATCGGAGAAGATGCAGACCGCCCCTGAGTTGATAGCCTCGGGGATAAACCGATTGCCATCATAGGCAGCCCCTCGACGCGCGATGAAGAGATCTCCAGGGGCCACAACTTTAGAGTGAGAGGCGATGCCGCTCACTTCAATCTCTTTTGACCCTTTCACATCTATTTGTGGAAGGTTCTTTAACAAAACTTTGAGCTTCATATGATCACTATTATTGATTCCACTGACTGTATAGCTGATTTAACTTTTCTATTTCTACTGCGTAATCGGCTTTCCGAGGATCGCTCCTTGGATCATGGGCAGGAAAACCAAAAGGATCGTCCATCGGAACGCCCAAAAACTCAAGCGTTCTGCGGCCTATCTCTCGAAAAATGGGTGTGGCACAGGTGCCTCCCCGGTGGTTAAGTCCCCTCCCGGGGATATAGCCAGCCCACGGTTCATCTAATCCGATGTAGAGAACAAAGGCAGGGTTTTTGACCGGAGCAAAGCCAACAAACCGAGAGTAGTGCAAATTGTGGGAATACTGCCCATTGACTAATTTTTCAGAAGTCCCCGTCTTCCCCGCTTCTGTGTAGCCGTAAATATCCGCCTTGATAGCCGACCCTCCAGGCTTTGTCACAAATTTTAAGGCTCTCACCAGTTCCGCCACATCATCAGAATGGAGCACTCTCGGGAATTTTTCGACTCGATCCTGGGTCGTATTATCAACAAGGACACGACGATCCGGTTGGGGGGCAAAAATTTTACGGATGAGCGTCAACTCAGGCAAGACGCCCCCATTGGCTATGGCACAGTAGGCTCGAGCCAGCTGGAGGCCTGTCAACTGAAGGTTATACCCAATGGCAAGTGTGTAAGGAGTACCTTTTGACCATTCCATCTTGCCGGCCGCATTCACTTTCCCAATCTGTGGGAGCATACCAGCACTCTCTCCGGCAAGCTCAACGCCAGTTTTGCGTCCAAATCCAAAAGACTGTTCCAGCTCATTCCGGTACCATTTTTCCCCCATCGTCCGCATCACTCGACTCGCCAGCGTTGCCATGTAAATATTGGAAGACTTTTGCACACCCATGTACATATTGAGCGCTTTGTGGAAATGGGTATCCGGAAGCGGTTTGGAACGGCCTGGGAAGATGCCTGAACTGGTGGAGATCTTCTCAAGAGGGGTAAAGAGTGGCGGTTTACCTACAGCGGCCAGCTCTCTATTGGCCTTTAAGGCGAGCGCCACCGTGAATGCCTTGGTAGGAGAACCTGGCTCAGGAGCATCAGAGAGGGCACAGATCTTGGCATGTTCTGAGAGGAGCGGATTATTGAAATAGTCCTGGTACTGATCTGGGGTAAAAAAGGGGTACTGAGCCCGCGCCAGAATATGGCCTGTGCGTGGCTCCACCATGATTGCGACGCCTCGTTTGGCACGCGCCAGCGTCACACCCTTCTCCAACTCATCTTCCACAATCGCCTGGAGGCAGTGGTTAATCGTCAGCTCAACATCCGCCCCATGGAGTGGCTGCTGGAGCACATCCCCTGTCTCCAGACTATTGTGGGGGGAGCGCATCAATCGACGGAAGCCTACCGACCCTTCGAGGTACCGATTCATGGAGAGCTCCAGACCGCCTGTGGGCATAGCCTTGCCTGTGACCTCATCTCGACGCTCCTGAATGGTATGCAATACCTGCCCCAGAAGCCGCCCCATGGGGTGAAATCGCTTATAATCCGAGACGAAGAAGAGCCCATTGGAAGCCAATTTATGCTTTTTGGCAAAAGGCCTCCACCAGCTCAAAAAAATGGCCTTCTGTTGTTCTGTGACCCAGGAGACGAGACGGCGCGAGCGACTGTGTCGGCGCAGCTCCTCTGCCAATTTGGTATTCTCCTTCAGTGGAGGCGCTAAGACTTTGACAATGGCTGTCCGAATCTCCGTGTGGAGTGGCTGTGGGATTGATTTAGGGTCGGCATACAGGTGGTAGAGAGGAACATCAATGGCAAAGGCAACCCGCTTTCCCTCTTGCCCCAACTGTACAGAGGTATTGGAGAAAAAGGTGCCTCTCCGAAAGGGTTCCTTTACAACGAAGAAGTGTTGTCCTTCAGCACGCCGCTTCCACCGCTCGTGTTCGAGCACTTGGAGGCGGAAGAACTGGGCCAAC
>JAJZPP010000025.1:5208-7300 GCA_021811115.1 bacterium
CCGCAAAAGAGGACAATGGTGCCTACTCTGGCCCATTCGAGAACCAGTTTTTGTCGTCGTGGGTTCATGGCTCCTCAAGCGTCAGAACTTCGTCCTGCATTGGTTGACGTAAGGAGGCATATTGCGCTTTTCTGGCGATTCCTTCAAGGCGAACCGGGCTTACGAACATCATGTATTCCAGCTCGAGTCGACGCCGCTCCGCCTCCTGGACTCTCAAATCCCTTTCCAGGGAAATAGCCCGAATCCTGAGCTCCGTCAGCCTATTGTGGCGAGTGATATAGAGGCCAGCCAGTAATGCCGTAAGGAGGACACAGTAAACAAAGGGAACGACTCTCATACTTGTCCTTTACTTTTGCCCATCTTCAACTCGCGTGAATGTTGCTATTTCTTGAGCCAGGAGAGGGCTTCCATGTATTCTTCTTCCTTTTTCATGAAAGAGACGATCGGTAGGAATATCTGTAATTACAAATTGTTCCCTGTCCTCGTTGCTACGGGCAATTTCCTTACCATCCGGATCATAAATAACACTATGTCCTGGACAGACCAACTGCCCGTCATCAGGCCATATCCAATCAGCAGCAATAAGCCAGGAGCGATTTTCATGGCTACGTGCAACGAACTGGCTATAGTAGGGTGGTCGTTTAGCATAGGGATGTTGTAAGGAAACTTTATTACACATAGGGCAGAAAAGGATGGAAGCACCTTGAATGGCAAGGAGGCGAGCAGGTTCGAAGTAATTGGAATCTAAGCACACGATAACGCCGAATGAAACACCCTTGCTTTGCAAACACAAGTAACCGCCTCCTGGCATGAAGTAATCATGATAGAGATAATGCTGTCGTTGGATGCCTAGGAGCTTCCCATTCTCAATCATTGCTACCGAATCGAAGAGATTGTCACCGTCAAGCTCGTTGAATCCAATGATTAGGGTAACACGGTATCGACAAATTTCATGGAGAAGCTCTTTAAAAATGCCTCCATTGATTTCTAGGCTCGTTTCTCTTGCCAAGGACTCTTGAGCATAATATCCAGTTAGAAAGCCTTCAGGAAAACAGATGAAATCGATGTTCTCATCATCCGCTTTTTGCAACACATCATGCATTTGCTCTTTTCGTTTATCAAAACTGGCTTTTGGAGCGGCTTGATAAGCGGCAACTCGAATCATTTATTTTTCCATGTTGGTCAAAGCAGGTTTCTCAAACTCCTTAGAGGATGGAAGCACGAAAAATTGAATATCGAGGAGACAATCGATCTCGTCGAGCACCGCCTCAATGTTCTCTCCCGTATTTTGGCGTGTAGGGAGTTTTATCCCAAACCGTACGAGGAGGTCTTCAAGTCCCTCCTCTTGGCGAAGCCGCTCTATCTGACGCCATGCTATTGCTGAATGCACAATGTGCCTCCTTGAACATGCAGTTTGTCAGCAAATAGTAATGGCTTCTGGATTTTTGCAGCATCTCATAAATCTAAAAAAGGTAGCCTTCTTTCGGTGTGTCTGGTATATGCTTTCTTTACAGATCGTCTTTCACTCTAAAAGGAGCCTTATATGTGCTTTATCGGGTCGCATGAGATGTATGCAAAAGCAGGTTTCAATTTTGAAGGAACCGGTGCCCTCTGTCCCTTCCTGCAAAAAATGGATGAAGAAGAAACCAAGGTGCAAAAGCGAGAAGAAGCGGCGATTGTCCAAGAGATGAGCAAAGAAACCAAAAATGGATCTCTCCTTTATGGAGCTCTGGTAGGGGGAACAGGACTCTTTTTTGCAGCGATGATCATCTCTGAAGCCATCATCACCGGATTAGTTCTCGGTATTCTCTCGGTGCTCGGCGGAGCCCTTACAACAGGAATCGGAATGATGACAGGCTGTTTTGGCCAGGCAAAGCCAATAGCAATGGACAGATTGAGAATCAATTGCCATCGAGCCGGTCGACTCTATCGAAAAACCAAGGAGCTGGCTCAAGAAATATTGCTTCACAAAGACTCGAAGGAATCTCTACAGCTCGCAAAGGCAAGGTTTTATTTTAAAGAGAGATTGCAGGAGTATAAAATCGGTTCTCCACGAGATGATTCAGCCAGGAACGATATCGACGGCATCGGA
>JAJZPP010000026.1 GCA_021811115.1 bacterium
AAATTGGACTGATTATTTACTCTGAAAAGCCTTGTACTAATGTCCCATGCTTTTCATGGATTATTGTGAGGCAAGGCACTCATGGCCGTTTCTTTAAGGCTCGTTACAGGGCGTTTTCAAGATATTTCTTCAAACAAATTCCATTATTGTGCTCGATATCTTTGGCACTGTAGAGCAATGTGACAGGCCCCTTTTGTACGGCATCGACAAGGAGCTGGAGCGCTGGATTGCGTTGGAGTTCCTTCGTGTACCTCTTTTGAAACTCCACCCATTTCTCAACATCATGGGAAAACCATCTGCGCAAAGAATCGCTTGGAGCCACCTCCTTGAGCCACAAATCGATGGCAACCGCCTCCCTCTTAAGCCCTCGTGGCCACAATCGATCAATCAAGATTCGAGTTCCATCACCATCACTCGCCGGATCATACACCCGCTTCAGCTGTATTTTCATACTCCTCCTCCTCACCGAAAGTCCTCACCGAAAGTATCTCTTGCAACAAAATGCATAAGGTGTATTATGTCCAGAAAAACAAATGGGGACTCATTCTATGAGTGGAATAACGATCAAAGGAACTCCTCCGTCTTTCCCTGCGGCAACCTGCGCTCAAGGTTCGACCACCACCACCCAACCTTCTACACCACAACCACCCGATCAAAGTACCGCCACAGTCGGTCCACAAGTTATTCATGCCACCGCGACACAACAGGCTTCAGAAAGCCCCCCGAGGGCTCTTCGCTTTGACACCCCTCTCTCCCGGGATTTTGAATCCCATGTTCCTGTCGATGAGAGTTGTATTTCTAGGATTTATTCTCGGAAAATCGATGAACGCATCGTCAACGTCTACCACATGAGTGTCTTTCTTAATCCAACGACCGGACGGGTTGTCGATCCCGCCGCCCGCGAGACACTCAATTCAGTGTGGCAATTCATACGAAGTAAGCCAAGGGAATTTATCCCCCCTGTCAATGGCGAAGAACTGCTGCAAGAATTGTTAGCAACGCAAAATAATCTTGTCATTCAAGAATGGACTCAAGAAATCGGAGGACACACAGTAGACCATGCCTCTCTGTGTTTGGCCTCAAACCCTTCGTTTAGACCTGGAAAGAAGTGTTTCTTTTCGTTGGAGCCTCCTTCAATAACCGCTAGGTGCACCCAAGGCCATATTTTTTCAATCGACAACATTCACGCTTGGATGAAACAGCATAAGACAAAAATTTGTCCCATTGGCAGGGAACACCCTCTTCTCGCTGCAGGAAAAACCGATGTTGAGATTGTTTGTGATGCTTCAACGACAACGCTTACGCCTCAAACCACAGCCATCGTTGAAAGAGACACATCTGGTTTGAGGTGGATCGCTTATATCGGTTTTGATCTATTCCGCCTTCCCTTCGTACTCGCCAGGTGTGTCCTTGATGTTGTCGTAGAAGGACCCCTCACTTGTTTGAAGCCGATCCAATCCTGGGTGATTGAATTCAAGGGAAATTTTAAAAACATGCCGACCAAGGAAGAGAAACTGCAGAAGCAATATTTTGACGACATGATACGCACAGCCGACAGCGAAAGACCTACAGCCGCTTCGATAGATGCTCGTTTCCGCGCTATAGAGGAAGACATCAACACTAAAATGGGTTTATCTGCAGACGACAAAGAACATCTCCTAAAGATTCTTAGCAAGGCACGGGGCGAAGCATATAAAAAATTAGAAGATAAGTGAGGAGAAAACTATGGATCCAGATCTGTTCCGCAAACCACTCGAAATAGAGTCGTATGTACATCGTACTTTCTCGAACGTTGATGTAACTCTCAATCCTGAACAAAGAGAAGTACAGCTCGGAATCCCAATAAATAACGACCTCACACGCAAAGTTCATCTTACGGTCCTTTTCTATGTTTTAAAAGAAAATCTTTCCGACGTTATCAACCGGGTCTCCCATGGAGATATGAACCGCGAGGAAGGAACCTCTTCCCTTTTAGGCTGCACTCGGCTTACTGGATGGGATGAAGTGGAGCAGCGAGAGCGCAAACCGCTCTTCAAATTACGCCAAAAAGTCATCGAAGAGACTCGCTATGTGGTAAACCAACTCCCCTCCATAGAGAAATCCATTGAGAAAACAGCAGTCCAAATTGGGAATATCGGGAAAGCCATCCCAGACAATGCGCAAACCATCTTAATGGGTCTGACAGCAGTCACTATTGCGACACTCTCCCTTGGAAGGTTTTTTTGGGCTCCCGCGCAGGCTGTGAGTTTTGCTCTCCGATGGGCCAACGTAGGTGTCCTGGTAGGACACCTCTTGAGCCAACCTGCTGGCAGTGCCAGAGAGTTTCGAATGGCAGATCTTGTCATCTACCTCCTTGCGATGAACCTTTTATTCATCCGGGGACCTTTCGGTATTATCGCGAGTGGCCTCCTATCGTGTGTTCCAGAAACGCTCGTAAGATTCCCTCGCATTCGACATTGGCTGGGCCTCGAGCGTCATCGAGGAAGAGAGGAAGTACTCGCCAACCTTGGCGTACAACTGACAAGACCCAAGAGCAAACCGGAAGCTTTGGCAGCATTCTATTTGCCAACAGACAAAGAGCCTACTCGCGAAGAGGTGAGAGCCGCCTATGCCGATAAAATGAAAAGACTCCTTTGCCGATTGGGTAAACCCAGACAGGAAGGAAACGACACACATAAAGTCCTGGTAGAGGATGATGTAGAGTACGTTCACGAAGCGTACACCCTTTTAACGGGCGAGCCCCCTCCAAGCGAAAGTGAATTACCGAAAAAAGAAGATGCTTCCCCAAGGAAATATGCCTCTGATGGGGTAGATTAAGGAGACGTTATGGGACCATCCGTTCTTTTGGAGTCGGCGGAGCAGATTTTTGAGTTCATTCAAGAGAAGTTTCCGAAAACCTCTGTCCTAAAAAATGAAGCACGCCAGACAGTGACACTGGTCCTGCCACAGGGAGCCCGCATCCCCATTCAAACAGTAGTATCAGATAGTTCATTGACTGAAGCGATAGATGGAGTGGCTGCGAAAACACTGAGTCCTGAAGAGGCTTCAGAGGCGCTACAAATGTGTACGCCTCTTTCTTGGAATGCCGAGAGCAACAGTACCGTTCGACGGAAGCTCTATGAGCAGATCCATGGACATTCCTGTTCCCAAGCGATCCGAGCCTATCTGACCCTTCCGGCGGATCAAACCTTTGCCGCGCTGGTGCGAGAGCTGGGCTTAGGTCCACATCAGGTTCACGCCAACGATGACGCGGATCTCCGCTACTTTGAAGATATTGGGACGTGGGGTCTTCCAGAACCGGCCAGGCAGTTTTACATGAATACATATTGCGAAATTCACGAGGTTCTTGCGGCTGAGGCATTCAAGCAGGCAGAAGATGAAAGTAGAAATAAGGAACCAACCCTCGCCATCACCGCCTCAATTGTGGAAGCGTTACAGAAGGAAATTGTGCAGCAACCGATGGCGATTCAAGCCACCGCCGCTGCCCTCGTAGAAACGGAAAGCCGCGACAACACCCCCTTTCTTTTTGTAGGCCCTCCAGGAGTAGGGAAGACAGTGCTCGCGCTCGCTGTCGCCAAACTCAAGGGGAATGGAAAATTTGCCAAATTTGACATGACAGGGTATGTCACCAAAGGTTCTTCAGCCCATTTTACCGGCGCCGGTACAGGGCTCGTGGGCTCAGATGATCTCCCCGAGTTCGGCAAGGAATTACGAGAAAGGACAAATTGGAGGATCATCTCTCGATCGGCCGCGGAAGAGCACTATCTTGTTTACGATTCAACAATAATTTTTGACGAGTTTGGCAAGGCGGAGTCTGACGTCATCACAGCCCTCAACCCTATTTTTGATAAAGGAACTTTTACCCTCCGGCGAACCAATTCAACTCCATCGCCAGGTGAAGAAAAAAACGTAACCGTAAAATACACTTTTGAAAAATGCATTTTTATCTGTACCTCTAATCTTTTCGAACAAGTCATTGAGTCTGGATTTAAGGAGAACCGGCCGCCATCCGAAATCGCTATGATCGTTGCCCAGACCAATGCCCATGCTATCGACATGAAAACTTCTCCTCCTGGAGGAGAGGCTCCCTTTAAGAAGGAAGTCATGGACAAGTTCACTATTATTCCATTTGGGCCTGTTCCGAAAGGCCCTGATGGCTTGCAAAAAATAATTAGAAGAGAGCTGGAACTCCTTCTAAGCAGTTGGAATACTATCTTTCGAAACCACCTGCCTGGAGAATTCCACAGTATCGTCATCGAAGAGAGCGGTCTGCCACATTTTCTCGAAAAAGTAGAGGATTTTCTATGTAAAAAGACAGCCGATGCTCGCGATATCGATCGACTTCTGAAATCAATCTACACTGCGCTTGTGAATACTCGTGGATTAAATCTGACCTCACGAATCTGTCTTGCGCTGGGTGCGGATGATAAGGGGATTTATGGACAACGGTATTTCGTCAACGAGCTCTCCGTGCCAGCTAAAAAAACGGGAGATCCGATTGAGTTGATCCATTTCTAAAAAGAACATACAACACCGGCGTCACGTAGAGCGTCAGCAGCTGCGAGAAGAGTAAGCCTCCGACAATTACCAATCCCAATCCTTTCAGCATCTCGGCGCTCTCGCCAATCCCTATCGCTATGGGCAGCGCTCACCCCCTCAGGAAGCAACCTGGCCGACTCCCGCTCCACCTGCTGCAGTCCTCTATGAGGAGAGATAGATTTGGGGAGAGAAAAGTGAATCTTCGCCGTCGGGTGGCCCTCCCATCGGTTCAGAGAGGATTGGCCAAGGGACTCCTCCCACGTGGCCACCGCCTTTAATGGGAAGAGCTCCCCTGTCGCCGACGTGAGATACAGTTTGGAAGGCGCTCCAAGCGACCGTTGATAGGATGGCTGCAGCTCCACGTAGAGAGGCACCATCGCCCCCGCATGCGGAATCCACCCAATGGATGTTTGCCCAAACGCCTGGAGGAGGAGCGATTGGATAGCCCCCCTTTTCAAACCCAAAATGGTGGGTTTGAACCACGACACCTCGGAGGAGCAAAAGCCATTACGTATCTCATTTCAATGGACCTCCAGAAAGATAGGCGAGCTTTACGATCTGGGTGAGCAACTCCATTTTGACTTTGCAGTACTGCTCACGGGCTGTCGCCACCTGTTGCTGCGCCTCATACAGCTCCACCATCTCCCCCTTTCCCGCTCCATACCGCTCAAAGGCCGCCTCATACGCCTTTACCGACTCGTCAAGACTTATTTTTGCCTCTGGAAGCTTCTCACGGGCCGATTCGAGGGCAAAACTGGCGGCCGCAATGTCCGAACAAACCTCAAGCTGCAGCTCAAACAGCTCTGCCTGGCTCACATTGGCAGCAGCCAGCGCCTCCTGCCTTTTATACATGGCCTCAAAACCGGAAAAGAGAGGAACTTCAAGGGACAGGCCTGCGCTGTACGTTCCAGACTTTTGTAGGGGATTGCCTCCCCTTTCCTTGGAGGATCGAGTTGCCGCATGACTTGTATACCGTCTGAGACCGGTTTGCCCGGTAAAGGAGAGGAGGGGCCATGAGGATTTTTCCTCTTTTTCCACATCCAAGAGGGCGGCGGCATACTCCGACTGCTTCCCCTGAAGATCAGCATTGTGCGCCTTGGCTCGGTCCAGCAGCTGATCGAGCGCCTCGGGAGCTGTTTCCTCAGGCATCGAAACAGGTTCCACCGTCAATTGAGTCGTAGGAGGAAGACCAACCTTGCGAGCCAACATAGCCCCACACGTACAGAAGGAGGCTTTTTGGGAGCTCATCTCCATCTTCATGTTGGAAAGGCGTGCCCGGCTGGTGTACACATCTGAAATTGGTTTGAGACCTGCAAGATTGAGTTGGGAAGCCGCCTCAAACATCTTTTCAGCCTCTTGCAATGAGAGCAGAGTTGATTCATTCACCTCCTGAGCATACAGCCATTGATAGGCCGCCTCAAACACCCCCATCATCACGGTCTGTATCGCCCAGTCAGAGCGCCACGAAGCGGCCTGGAGCGATTGTTTCGTCGACTCTACTGCAGTCCGGGTCTTGCCGCCATCGAACAGCATCATATTCAGGTCGAGGTTAGCTGAGTACTCTGTGAACGTCCTATCAGGTCCGTTGATGAACTCATTTTCCCTTCCGTGGGATACGTCAGCCTTCGCATCGATGTGAGGGTAGTAACCGCTCTTGGCGACTCCTACAGCCGCAGCCGCCCGCTGCGCATGCCACCACGCTTTTTGTGTGGAGGGATGGTTCTTCAAGGCCACATCGATGAGCTCTGCAATGGTGAGCTGACGCGCAGCGGGAACGGCGGAGCTCTCTTCGGTATGAAGAAAGGAAATGGAACAAAATAGACCGACGCACATCAGGATTCTTGTTCTATGCCCAAAAAACACGTCGCCTCCTGGTATTGAACAGATAGTATCTTTCGGAATGAAGCTTTTGCACAACTGCGATGGCATGAACTGAAAAGGGTATACCGTAAAAGGGGAACCTACCTATAATTGCTTCGTGTTAATAAGTATTAGGGGACTCTACATTAAAAAACTTATATTCGTGGTTTCTTGCCTTTCCATTTTCCCTTCTTGTTACGTCTTCATGGCGGCGAAAAAAGAGGGAGCCGACATTAATCAGGTACAGGCGAGCCACACACGAAGCGACTTCCTCAACCTTGGGGCCAAAATCATCACGAGTGAGCGGATGCCGAATGGAGAGCTTGTCGAGACATATCAAATCCCCAAACAACGGGGTTCGACGGCCCGCGCTGTCATGCACGGATTGCTCGACATCAGCACGTTCTTTATCTGGGAGTTGGCTGGAACGCCTATTGAAGGTTCGTTGAACAAGCCTGAGTTCATCACCGTCAAAGTCACCTACAGTCCGGATGACATCGCGAAAAGAGCGGAGTTGCTGTAGGACTAGCCGACCAGGAGAGGTCTTCGATTTGGGTTGGCTGCGTGTAAAAGCTCAGCATATTTCTCAAGACTCGGCCGTGCTTTTGCCAACTCGTATCTGGCGTAGGCATTGGGCGATGTTGACTTTAACCTTACTCTTCCTTCAAGTTCCATTGAGCCACCTCGCTTTTTCATTCATCGTACACCTTTGATCATTACGTCTTCATTACACCCCATCAGCCAAGCAAATATTAAAAAAATGATAGAATGATAGGAATGATAAAAATTCTTATCATTCCTATCATTCTATCATGA
>JAJZPP010000027.1 GCA_021811115.1 bacterium
TGATCCACAGATCGCCAGCAAGCAGCCAGCCCAATTGACTAACTTATTTCTTCGAGACGCCTAATATGGAGGGATACGAAATCAGATGGGTCCAATAGAAAAATCCCTGCCTGATACTATACGTCCTCAGCAACCGCAAAAGCCAGTGCCTGCTGAGCCGCCGCCAGGTCCTCGAACCATATCTTCCACCCTTACAGGAAATGTATCGCCTATTGCGTTACTCGTAGCAAAAATATTCGGAGGACGAGTTGGGTGGAACCAGTCCACGTCTCTCTATGAACTCGAAAACGTGCTCAAAGATGTATCTCAGAAAAAACCGGTGCAGGCCAATGCGCTGGAGCCGAACTATCAAAAAATAGCCTCTCTCCCACTCGCAGAACAAATACGATTCCTCCGATTGGCGTACACGTTGTTGAGAAAAAAGGCTCCAGAAGTGTTTGTTGACATTTATACACGTATGAGCGCAGACGCCCGAATTGGGACTTTCTCCGTAAGTGAAAGAGATCGCATTGCCACTTCTATGCTGCACACGAAGTATCCGTTATCGCATTTCGAGCAATTCACTCCTACCACTGGTATAACCTGGCCGCCATCAAGAGAAAATTTCGAATGTTTTTCATTACATAGGAAAGTGGCTTATTTCGAGTTCTATGTAAGCCTCCCAGAAAAGAACAATAAGCTTGTAGATGACCAACTTACAGCTCTATCAACCAATCTCTCCACGAAGGAACGCGAGCATTTCAGAAAGCTCGTAGCCAAAAGGCTCGAGCAACTCGCCACTAATCCTTCAGAAGAAAACCCGCCTTCAGCAGAAGAACTGAAAGATGAAAGGGTGAAGGCTTTTCAAGCTATGTTAAGGACATTAGAGCAGTCTTCGGAAACGCCAGCCACGGCACCACCCCCATCGACGAACTGAAGACACGCAATGTGCCAATTTCGGCCTGGTTCAAGGGCAACACTTTACGCGATGTGCGAATTTCCGATGGTCCCTAAGGGACTGGAAAGAAATAAATGAAACGATTCGATCCGGCTGCGACTACCGATCTGTTGCACCTCGTTCCTCGCCCAGAGCACACTATAGGGCTCGTCACGAGGTACAACATCTCGGCAGTCTCGCTCGTCCGAATCATTTCACTTATTTCTTTCCAGTCCCTAAGTTGTCGCCTTATGCTTCAAAAAACTTCTTCCTCATCGTCAATAGGTAATATACTTGTGAGGTCTCCTAGACAACTTCAATCCCTAACTTTACCTATCCAGAGGTGGGGATAATACATCTATGACTGCTAGCTGGAACTGTTCTTCAGTGCAAGTCAAAAGGTGAAATGATCTGTCCGAAGACCAAAGGTGAGAATAGCGCAATGTATCTCCTGCCGATGCTTCCTCTACCATTCTCTTTTTAAGAGCGGTGTAGTACTTATTTCTGAGGGACGCGCACGCTTCAAAAGCTTTCTTCCATTGAGGCGGTGCTCGATCTAAGTGCAGCGTTTGCTGTTCATGCAACCTCTCGAGTTCTTCTGGAGTTAGCTTTTTAGTTTCTTGCTCAAGTGTATGCCAGGAGTTAATGAACTCTCGTTCAGTTTTTTGAAGTGTGCTTATAGTCTTTCGGTCCAATTCCAGAAGTTTTTTTTGGCGGAATTGTTCGCTCATAGACCTAGAAAGAGAAAAGACAGAAAGAGCGTTGGCAAGACCAAAAAAGGGTTGTGTTGTAGTTTTTGGAACCACTTCTCCGCTTTCAGAAAGGCTTACTATTTCCCATTGTTCATGGATCGGGTCAAACCAAAAACATCCGTGCATCGCTTCTCTCTTATCGCCAACAACGACATACCAATTTGTGTCGGAGAAATGGATGAAATGCCGTTTATATCCAGGAATCAACTTGGTAAGGGAAGAGAGAAAAAATTGCGTTTGACAATCCTCGGGCGCAGAAGGGTCCGAAGTACGGAGGGTGTATTCTTCTGCTAGTATCTCCCATACCCCTTCGAGAAATGCTTTGATGGATACCGTGGTGATGGTCGGATATCGGCTCTGAATCTTCGCAAGAATTTCATGAAGGATTTCTTCTTTCGATACTCCGCATTTCTCTGCAAGCATAGCGGCAAAGGCATTCAATGGACCAGAGATATGAGCCGTGTAAACTCCAGGTGTGAGGCGGGTTTCAGCTACCGCTGCCTTTGCAAGCTCTTCTCTTATCTCTACTGGGTCGCCTTCTCGACCTAATGGTTCTGGAGGCAAGTCCAATACTGTCATCCGATGACCTGGAATATCACTGACCATGCTTATTCCAGGTCCTGTTCCTGGACGGATTCCGTATTTTACTAACAGAGAAAAAAAGTTCTGTATCGTTTTTCTTCTGTCGTCAGCACTTAGAGCTGGTACCGTTTTTGCAAATGGCTCACTCTTAGCGAAAGGAACGATTGACATCGCAACAGGGGAAGAAAAAGATACTCTTGACTGTTCAAGCAGAGGGAAGTCGCCTCCGCCTTTAAAGGTGTAACAAAGTGCACCGTACTGAGTCCCTCCTCTCATAAAAAAAGTTTGCTTTTGCAGAACATTTGAAATCACCTCTGTCAGCTCAGCCCTTTGGGCATCCGATACTTTTTCACCATGGCTTTCCGCCCATTCGATAAAGAGATCTCGAAGAAATGTTTCAAATTCCTTCTGGTCTTTGAAAGGTACGAATTGGCCGTCCACTTCTGTTCCAACCATCCAAGACAAAGTTCTTTCATCTGAGCCTTTTACGAGAGAAGGTTGCGTCTGCGGCGGGATTTGAGGTATCTGAATGCACCTGAGGCGAAGCAATGAAGGAGGAATCATTCCCGGTGGGACAGCGGTTGCTTTGTCTGTAGGCTGGGATAGAACACTTGATGCTGCGTCTAAAACGCTTTGGAAGCCCTTGGCGTTCACAACAGATGCTGCCGTAGACATGACTCGAACAATTCCAAGAAAACAGGATGATGAATAGGAAACATGGGTTGGAAAAGAGGTGGCAGAAGCAGGGAGGAGATGCATTCCTCCAACAGCATTTTCCCACTGGCATAATAGCAGATTTTGACCTGGGCTCTCAGCAATCCAACTAGCACGTAAAAGGTCCGCTTCAGATCTACCATGAATTTTCCTAAGCTCTTCGAAGATTGCTCCAAGAGTTAATGTTGGTTGCTTAAGAAGAAGCGATTTAATTCCAGCAGAAAATTCCTCTGTTGTTGTCACCCCTAATTCATGGCAAGCATTGCGTATAGGAGGGAGTTCAAAAAGCTCGTTCGCCTTCTCGTGCGATATTGGAGCGTCCATTGCCATATTTTTTGGACATGGAAGCCCATAAAAGTTGATAGGCCTCCCATCGACCTCTCGAGTCAACACGCCATCTCGTAAAAGGAGATCCTGGATATCTTCAAAGAGCCATTTGCTGGTAGTCTGCTGACGTTGAATACCCACTGATACAATGAAGCAGTTCCCAACATTCCCCTGCCTCCACCAAGTGCATAGAGAGGCCAGGGCGGCAACATGGGTGTCTGCAGCTGATACTGGGCAGCCATATTGCCTTAAAAGAATGGCATTGACAGTTCCTCGTCCGTCGTCACCCATGGGAACTGGCATGTCTTCGAGCATCTGACGCAAGGCAGGGTCGCTTTGCATCTCATGCAACAACGAAACTAAGTGTCTTTCAACATGATCCCTTTCTTCTTTGGAATGGAAAAATGAAGATTTTGTTATTATATCAAGGATGCCAAGATTGAGCGTACCGTCTGATCGAACCAATGTTTTGGCTATAGCTTGCGGTAGATAAGAGGCTCTGCAGGCATCTGGTGAGTACAATCCACTGCTAATCATCTTTTCTTTCTGGATTTCATATTCTCTTGCCAACTCGTCGACTTTTTTCTTTACGATTGCTTCCAGATTCTTTTGTACCGAATCAAATGGACCGCGAAGCTCGTCCAAAAGATGGTGATCAATGGCAAATAAAAGTCGGGCAGCACATCTCGATCCTTCGAGAGAGGTAAACCCACCAAGAGCAGGGCTTTCGAGAAATACTTTGTGAAAAAGGGGGATGAGAAGGCGTTTGATTTCATCAGGCTTGCCTTGAAGAGCTACCATCAGTCGCCGTGCCGCGAGTAAAAACGGTCGGAGAGATGGGTCTTCGGCGCAGATTCGTTCGATGGTTTCATAGGCAGAACGCACTGTTTCGAGCGGATTGTCGGACTGCTGGGCTTGTTGCAACGCTGCTTCCAGCTGCTTAAAAGCAAGAGCCCTTCTCGCTTGTGCAACCATTGATAAAACAGCGTGCATTCTCTCTCTATCTATTTCATCCTCTTCTCCTGGCTTGACATCAGTTCTTCCCTGCGGTACAGGAATATTAAGAAATTTTTTTACTATATGCAGATGGGGTTTTAGCCGGAGCAGAACCGCTTTTCTCTCCTCTTCCGATTCCTTTGACTCGCCAATTTGACCGAGGATCTGTTCGATAGTTTCAAGATGAGAGGAGATTTCTGTCAGTGAGAAGACTCGCCCGCCAGAATCCATCCCCTTTTTTTTTGAGATCACTTTTTCTTTTGGAAATTCTTCTAGCCTCGAAGCTTCATCAGGTATGGATTCCGTCATTTTCCTCCGACTTGCTATTAGGTCTCTCTTTCAATAACATGAGAAATATTATTTTTACAAACTTCACAGTAGGAAAAATGGTTACCAGGGACCTGAAAAGGTGCATCAAGTGAGATAGTAGTAATGGATATCATCCAGCAACAGCCGAATGATTCAAAAAACTTCTTCCTCACCGCCAAACTGAAGGCAAAAAGAAACCGGCACAATCTCCTCTTGAAGACGGGATTTCCATGGTTCGTAGCAATCCGAAAGCCGCGCTAGTGCCCCCTCATGATAGCACAGAGGGTCAACAGCGCGGGATTTGACAAAGACTTGAGCATGGTATCGGCTCGGATCATGGACGATTGGAACTCGAGCGTACATCCTATCCAAAAGTTTTTGCAGCTCTCTATCCTCACCACCATGCCGCTCTACCTTCTCGAGCACATAGTCGTCGGTGGTATAGAGATCTTCATAGGTAATATACTTGTTCTCCAAGGAATGACGAAGGACGCTACCTACTGTATATAGCATGGTAGCAGCCCAAAGGGCACCGTAGCGGTTTTTGTTGAGGTACGAAAAAAGCGTCGCGTACCGCAATGCCGCCTCTTGTGTGCGAAAGATCCATCGTCCACCATCGGCTGTCAGACATTCTAACGTTGCACGAACATCGTTCGTAGAGCAAGCGTGGGAGGCAATCGCCGTTCGCAATGAGTAATCAATCCTATCGGCACACAGATCTGGAAGCATCGTCTCCTTAAGAGGGAAGTGGCTATCATCAAGGATGTATGAGGTGTCTATTCCATACCGGTCGAGAATAGAGGGAATCTCAGATTTCCGAACAAATGCCTCGAAGACATCGTCTTGATGGCTCTGCTTCTGCTGCGCCTCGTGAGAACCCATGTAATCGATACAGTGCGAGAAAGCTGAGTGAGACACATCATGGAGGAGCCCTGCAATCTGTTCCTCAAGAGAGGCGCCAAATTTCCTGAGCAGTAGATAGACGCCAATAGAGTGTTCGAAACGGGTCACAGGATCATCCTCAGGGCGAAATGGGCGAGGAAACCCTGCCTGATCCACTTTTTTCAGCCGCTGCATAGAAGCCGTCCGGATAAGGTCCAGAATGACAGGCTCTCCAATCTCCTGTTCCCCGTAAACGGTATCCACATACTTCATGATCGACCCTCCAAAAATCATTCCATCGATTATACTTGATTGGACAATTCTTTTGAAGAAAGGACCTGGCTGATGGAGCGAGAAATTTTCGAACTGCCCGCTGAGTACAACGCAAGCGCTGTGGAACCAAAGTGGATTTCATGCTGGGAAGAACGGGGCATCTTTCATGCCAATCCAGAGTCCCAAAAGCCGACTTTTTGCGTCATGATGCCTCCCCCCAATGTGACGGGGACCCTTCACATGGGCCACGCCATCACCAATACGCTCCAGGACATCATGACGCGATGGAAAAAGATGTCCGGCTTCGAAACCCTCTACATGCCTGGAACCGACCATGCCGGGATCGCCACCCAAACGGTCGTCGAACGGCACCTGCTGAAAACGTATGGGAAGCACCGGCTCGAATTTACGAGAGAAGAGTTCCTCAAGCACATGTGGGAGTGGAAAGAGAAGAGCCAATCGACCATTATCAATCAGGTCCGTGCCATCGGGTGCGGCTGCGACTGGAAGCGGCTCCGGTTCAGCATGGATGAGAGCTGCTCGCGAGCGGTTCGCCACATGTTCAAAAAATTATTTGACGCAGGACTTATTTACCGAGGAAACTATCTGGTCAACTGGGATCCTGTTTCAGGAACGGCGTTAGCCGACGACGAGCTTGAGTACGAGGAGCAACAAAAGTCCTTGTGGACTATCCGCTATCCGCTTGTTGGAGAAAAAGCCTCTGTCATGGTCGCTACGACGCGCCCTGAGACCATGCTTGGCGATACGGCGGTTGCCGTCCACCCGCACGATGAGCGGTACCGTCACCTGATCGGGAAAACAATCCTCCACCCCATTACAGGCCGTCACCTCCCGATCGTCGCCGATGAATTTGTCGACCAGTCATTTGGAACTGGTGTCGTCAAAATTACGCCAGCCCACGATCCGGTGGATTACCAATTGGCCCTTCGACGCGACCTTCCGATGATCAACATTTTGACCCCTGACGGCAAGATCAATGAGAATGGCCTCCAATATGCTGGGATGACCTCTTCCGATGCCCGAGAAGCGGTTGTCAAGCAGCTCCAGGCTGAAGGGTTTTTAGTGAAGATCGAGCCGTACCTGACACGGGTTGCCGTCTCCTACCGATCCAAAGCTGTCATCGAGCCGATGCTCTCCTTGCAGTGGTTTGTTCGACTCAGTGCTTTCAAAGAGACTCTCAAGGAACTTGTCACAGACGGCCGTGTACAGATCATTCCTCCAGCATGGAAATCAACCTACTTTTCCTGGATCGACCACTTGCGCGACTGGTGCATCAGCCGGCAGCTCTGGTGGGGCCACCGCATTCCAGTCTGGTACAACAAGGAAAACCCCGACGTGTACATCTGCTACGAGGGGGAAGGCGAGCCGGAGGAGGTGAAGAAGAACCCTTCA
>JAJZPP010000028.1 GCA_021811115.1 bacterium
GTCCCCAACCCGAACACCTGCTACTTCGTGGTCTGTCACGAGAATTTCATCACACCTCGTCCCAGTCAGTACTGTGCCCCCATGAGATTCAATAACCTGTTGTAAAGCATCTGCAAAGCATTTTCCACCCTGTTTTGGGAAATATCCACCATAGAGAAAATATGACAAACAGGCTCCCAAAGCATCACTAGAAGCTGTTTCATCCGGCTTGGTTCCAATGTAGCCAAGTAGGGAACACAAAAATCTCTTCAATTCCACGTCGTGGAAATACTCATCGAGCTTGTGCTGATAGGTTACCTTTTTCCAGTTTTCATACGTTGGATAGGAACCCTTTGGTTCTTTATGCCTCTCTCCCATCTCCTCAAAGGCTTTTTCTGCCTCATTGAAAAATGCAACGATCTGGTGTTCTTCATCTGGAAACAGGTCTGAGAGTTGCTGCACCACATCATTTTTCGTGCCCGTAAGGGTGAGCTTTTTGCCCCCTAGAATATAGGTACGGGTATTCAGGACAAACAGGTCGTCCTTCTTCAGATTCAGCCTATTGAGAAGCGTCCCTACGGCTCCTCGGTCGCATCCACTGATGTCATGGGCTCCGACAGGGAACACAAACCCATCCCGCTGATATGATGTACAATAGCCTCCGACCTGAGGTTGCTGCTCAAGAAGCAGTACTTTGTATCCACTTTTGGCAAGCAGCGATCCGCATGATAAGCCCCCGATCCCTCCTCCGACCACAATAACGTCGTATTCATTTTTGGTTTTTGCGGCTGACGGGTCACTGGCAACAGCCCAATCACGCTTTTCCGACACATCGGTCTTTGTTTTATTAAACGCTGTGCACCCGCTTGGAATCACTGACAAACAACACAAAAGGATGTACCCTAAAATGCTATGTACGGCCTTTTTCATAAAAATTATCCCTTTTTAATAGCTTGTATAGATTCTTGACACCAGCGCAATTCAGCCTGTGCACGGTATATTCCATTTTTCAGACTTAAGCTCCAGTACAGATGATGTGGCGAAGTTGTGAGGGTGGCTAATTCTTTTTGAATCAAGAGAAACTGATCAAGTTTTTCTTTCACTCTCTTCTCTCGTTTCTGCAACAGCTGGACCGTGGTCGAGGGGGAAGCATTTTTCCCAAAAAACAACTTCAAGAGCTCTTCATCTCTTTGAATGTTTTTCCCCTCGATATCTTCTCCGAGCCATGTTTCGAGGGCTTCACGGCCAAGGTCTGTAATCGCATACAGGTGGCTTTCCTTTTTTCCTTTTTTCTGCTTCTCTTCGAGCACAATGAGGCGGTCATTCACAAGCTGGATCAACGCAGGATACAGCTGACCGTTGCTTTCAGACCAAAAGTGGCCGATAGTTTCGCCAATCATTTTTTTAATGTCGTATCCTGACATAGGCTCAATAGTAAGAAGCCCCAAAATCACAAATTTCGTTTTTTGCTTTGTCATCTCACTCACCTGACTTTCAAACCATAGATGGTTATACGTCAAAATACGCATTTCGCCCACGCAAAACAAACGTGGGCAAGGTCCTCTCGGTTAGAAGTCCAAAAATACCTCACTCATGAGGCTTGTCTCCCACGCTTCTTACCTCCAGAAAGAGCGCTTGAGACACATCCACTTCAGAAAGAATCGGCCTCGACCGGCCCCTCAGGTCCCACAGATCAGTTAGGGATCCAATACCGACTCTATAAATTCTAACGTATGTACGTCATAGAAGAGTCCTCACGTGAGGACTCCATACATCCAGAAACACTCTTTGTTGTCATAATTATCTCCTAAATATTATTTGGTGAGTCTCACATTGTAGCTAATCGGCACTGAGCGAACCTGGTCGAGTGTCCAGCCTCCTTGCCTTGCAAGAACATCAAATTCACTCAGCTCTCTCGGGTGGACGGAAAAACGGCTCCCTACGAAAGTCTGGCGATCGGCCCGGATAATTGAACCGACAATACAGGATACATGAGGACTGATGTATCAGCCTGAGTCAGTGTGGACATAATATAGCTCCTGAATAAAAGTTAAAAACGCTCGGAAAAGCATAGTTAACTATATGTCTGAAAGACATATGTTGTCCACACAAAAATTCTCAATGATGGTTGCGAAAGAAATGTTTTTGTGAGTTTTTGGCCAAAAATAAACGTTTTTGTGAGAAAATAGGCAAGAAGACGCTCTCATGGATGAGCAGAACGAAAGGGCAGGTTGAATTGTTAAGAAAATCAATCACGTCATTTGCAAGGGACTATAGCAAGACAAACGGTGGCTCAGTTTGATCCCAGACTTATTGAACGTGCCATGAGATACCTCTACACAAAAGAGACTATTTGCTCGTGGGAAATAGAGAGAGAAAAACCTGACAAGGCACGACTGGCTCGTTTCACCGCTCTGCTTCAGAAAGCTGACGGAGTCGGCCCCCTTTCCCAAGAGACTCTCGTCGCTCTACAGAAGGAGATCGTCGATCCCCGTTTCGCTCTTCAAACGTATCGAGACTTCCAAAACTATGTTGGCGAAGAGCCTGCCTTAGGGCAACTCATCGTGCACTATATCCCTCCAAAGCCAGAAGATGTACTTTTTCTCATGGATGAGCTGGTGACGTGTTACGAGCGCATGGTTACATCCGCTGTCCATCCTGCCGTGGCAGCCGCCATACTGGCCTTTCAGTTTGTCTTTATCCATCCTTTCTGGGGTGGCAATGGGAGGACGCATCGGTTTCTGATTCACTACGCATTGCGACGAGCCGGATTCACTCCGCCTGGCATCGTTTTCCCAGTCTCAGCAACCATACTTCGAGAACCAAGAAAATATGACATCATTCTCGAACTCTTCTCAAAACCATTGATGGAACTGATCACAGACTACCATGTTGAGACTTCAGGGAAAATGGAGGTGATGCAACAAACGAGAGAATTGTACCAATTTTTAGACTATACCCCCTACTCAGAATACCTCTTTGAATGTATCGAGCGCACGATAACGACAGACTTTCGTTCAGAGCTCCAATTTCTTCAAGACTACGATGCCGCAAAAGAGCAGATAAAAGAAATAGTTGATATGCCAGATCAGCAAATCGATCTCTTTATTCGTTGTATTCGTCAAAATGGTGGAAAACTCTCCTCAAGGAAGAGACAACAGTACTTCTCCATGCTATCGGATGATGAGATCACGCAAATGGAACAAAAGATTGCATTTCACGATTGACAGAAGGGTTGAGGAACGAGTACGTTTAGTCAGTTTCCAAAGAGAAGGAGGTTGACTTATGTCGCCAAAGTGGTTTTTACTCTTAGGAATATGCCTTCAGAGCTTCCTTGTGGCATGGGATCGCCCTACCACGTTACATGCCCTCATCATCAAGAATACGTCAGAACCCAATGGCAAAATCGCTTCCACCGCTGATGCCAACCGCATGACAGAACTGCTACAAGCCATCAGTCGCAAGGGGAAGCTGCAGCTCAAGCTGACTTCTCTCGATATCAACCGGCTTGGGCCCTCGACATTTGAGTCTTGGATCCGCTCCATCAAAAAAAATAGCGTCGTCTTCATGTACTATTCAGGGGCTCCTCGCAAATCGTCCGAAAAGACAGACTGGCCATCCATTACCTTCCACGGCTGTATGTGCCAGTGGGGCCACCCTCTTTCCCAAGAGCGATTTACGAAGCGAATCCTCAAGCAAGACCCAAAACTGGCCATTGTGCTCTTTGATTGCTATACAAAGCCGCTTTCAACCAGCCATCATCTCTCAACGCCGGGGTGCTTCAAAGGCAGGCTCCCCAACGTCAAGGCGCTCTTCCTGCGAAACAAAGGGTACATCATGGCCGCTTCCGTTCCTGAGAACGGTTGTTTCGCCTGCTCGACGACCCATGAACCGCTTGGAGGGGTCTTTACGACTAAATTTCTCAGCGGACTTCACCATGTCGCAAAATCCCCCGGGAGTGCCTGGAGCAACATGACCCACGTCATGTATGGGTGCGCCGGCTGCAGCGCTTCCGGCGTTCGGAAACACTTTGCCTTCAACATCACATCGGAAGTGCCCTGTCACCATTACCGCTGATGACTGTATGGGTTTTAATTCTAAACAGGTTCAACCAAGGCAAGATCATAATGGTAATGTTTTGGATGCGACATTTGCACGTCCTCTTTTGAACATTTAACAACACAGCGCCTGAAACATGGGTGTCAGCTCGTTTTTCACGGAATCTGAAAGCTGAATAATTAACAATTCGGAAGTAGAGGAATTAACAAATGGTGCCCCCATCCCAAACAACGTTGAGAAACTCCTTTTGTACTTTGTCCATCGGCCTGCTCTTTTCATCAGCGCAGAGCGCTAGCGCGCAAGAGAGGCGCAGAGTACGCGGAGAAAAATTTCTCCGCGCACTCTGTGCCTCTACTCGTGCGTAAGCACCTCTGCGCTGATGAAAAGATGCAAACTTGTGGTGCGCGAATCCGCCGATTACCGCAACTTTATGAGACGTTGCTGCGTATCAGGCATATCATTCATATCATGGATTCTTTGTTATTAGAATAAGGACCTGTTTTTGATCGATCGAAGGAAAGAGGCTTTGACGCAACCACAATGTTCACTTTTTGAGCGGAAGCAGTATAGAAGTCTTAGGAATGGACTTCTGCGCAACAATCTTGTATATATCAACGCAAAGCAAAAATGGGTATAAAGGTTACATGAACCGTCTTCTACCAGTCCTTCTCTCCCTTTTGGTTGCTGCCCTCTTTGTCACCGGCTGCACCATGTGCCGGAGAATGCCCCAAAAAACCTACATCATTGCCTACCCAACTCGCTGGCAAAATATCCCCCTTTACGGCACTGAACAGAGCGTGACCGGCTTCACATCGGATCTCATGTATGAGATTGCCAAAAAGATGGGATTGAAGATTCAGCTCATTTCAGCCGATCAAGAAACCTTCCCAGCCTTACTCGAAAGCGGAGCTGTTGACGGCGTGTTGGCCGCCATTCCCCGAAACACGATGACGGAACAGTTTTACGAGTTTTCCAACGCGTACTTTGTGAGTGGAGCTGTTCTCGTAGTATCAACCTCCTCCCCATACACAAAGAGCGACCAACCGGATAGTGTTGAGATCGGCTTTGAGCGATCGGAGGGGAGTGAAATCATCGCCGGAGCCAAGCCAACCTGGCTCCTCCGCCCGTATGATACGGCCCCAAGAGCATTGGAAGACCTCATTTCAGGAAAATTGGATGGCGTTATCTTGAACTTCGTCAATGCGAGCCGACTGACACGATCCCTCTTCCGCACGCAAGTCAAGATCCTTTACCCGCCGCTCGTCACCCAAAACGTCTACCTGGCTGTCCAACGGGGGAAAAACCACCAGCTCATCGAGCTCTTCAATGAGGGCGTCCAAAAGTACGTCAAAAGTGGCGAATATAAAGAGCTCCTCAACTACTGGGGCATTGAAAGCGAGCTGACTAACTGGCCCCATACGAAGTAATGTAAGGACTCCAGAACACAGTGCTGAAAAAGTTGAGGTAAGGGGGGTCCCCTCCGGGGTCCTTACCTCAACTTTTTCAGCACTTGCCCTAACTGGCCTCATACGAAGTGAGGATTTTATGGTAGGTCTCAGGATTCATGGGGCATGGTTGCACATCCCAAATGTTCTTACAGTACTCGGCGATGGCTCGATCGCCTGAAAATTTCCCCATCCCAGCTATGTTGTGGATCGCATATTCAGCCCATTTCGGTGGAGTCTTGTAGAGTTGGGCCACCTTCTCTTGCGTCTCTGCAAAGCTTTGCAGGTCTTTTAAAACAAAGAATCGATCGACCCGCTCCCCATGCCCTTCGAGGAGGGTATAGTAGAGAGCGCTGATCGACTGGTGCTCAGCCTCTCCTGAGGCTAACGACCGGTCTCTCAAGGCATCAACAGCCCGTTTAATGGCAGGATTGGATGAGTAGATTTCCCACGGGTTGTACTTGCCTGAACTACGAAGCGCGGCCAGCTCCTCAGCCGATGCCCCAAACCGGAATGGCCACCACTCCGACCCTATTTCCTGGCGCATCTCAATATTGGCCCCATCCTCAGTTCCTATCGTCAGGGCCCCATTGATGGAGAATTTCATATTCCCGGTTCCAGATGCCTCAAGACCAGCCGTAGAGATCTGCTCAGAGAGGTCTGCCGCTGGAATGATGATCTCCGCCTTGGAAACATTGTAGTTCTCGATGTAGGCAACATTTAAAAACTGGCTGGCAATAGGATCTGAGTTCACTTTTTTAGCAATGCAGTGGATGAGCCGAATGATCGTTTTGGCAATATCGTAGCTGGCCGCCGCCTTCCCAGCAAAGACAACAAACCGCTTTATGCGCGGCTTTTCTGGGTGGGCCAGGATATCGTGGTACTGCATGATCACGTAGAGGGCATTCATCAGCTGCCGCTTATACTCATGGATTCGTTTCACCTGAATATCAAACAGGAAAGAGTCGTCCGCCGTGAGGATACTTGGAATCTGCCTCCCCTGGGCATCCCGAGGCCGAGCCTCGCGCCGCAAAAATTCGAGGAGTCTATTTTTACACAGCCGCTTGACGTGGTACAAAAACTTGTGCTGCGTCTCCTCATCAGTGGCAAAGTCAGCCAATTTTCGAATCTGCGAAAAATCCAGCTTCCATCCATCCCCGATCCTCTCGGTAATGAGGTCGGCAAGCTGCGGGTTGCAGTACATGAGCCAGCGTCGTGGAGTCACCCCGTTGGTAATATTTGTGAATTTTTCTGGCCAAATATCAAAAAAATCTTTGAAAACTCGCTGCTTCAAGATGGCACTGTGGAGCTCTGCTACCCCATTGACCTTGTGGGAGCCGATGATAGAGAGGTGGGCCATTCGAACCTGGTTGTTTTCCAGAATCGACATCCTCCTGACCTTTTCCTCATCGTTGGGGTATTTGGAGCGAATCTGGTTGCAAAACCCCTGGTTGATGTACTCGATAATGCGGTACTGGCGGGGGAGGAGGTAGCGCATGAGCCCTTGATCCCACACCTCCAACGCTTCGCTTAAAATCGTATGGTTGGTGTAGCCGGTACATATCTGCGTCGTCTCCCAAGCCGTCGACCACGGCACGCCAAATCGACGGGTCAACAGCCGCATCAGCTCCGCGATGACGAGCGCCGGATGGG
>JAJZPP010000029.1 GCA_021811115.1 bacterium
GACGAACCCAATGGCGGTAGCCCTGGGTGAGGAGCGATCGTCTCTCTATTCGAGCCGCCACGAGCAAAAAGTGCTTTATAATTTTGCAAAAGGCTCTTTATCTTTAGCCATTTTCTCTGCGTTCTCTGCGCCTCTTTTGGCGCTAGCCTCTGCGCTGATGAAAAGATACAAACTTGGTGTATGCGATACGTTTTCTATTTTTTGTTGGCACTCCATTCTTCTTGCAACTGCTTAGGGGCCATAACATTTTTCACAATGGCGTTGACAGCATAGTCGATCCCCTCTTTTGTGGTCTGCTTCCCTAGGGAAAAGCGAAGCGAGGAACGGGAACGGGCTGTCGGATACCCCATCATCAGGAGAATCCTGGATGGCTCCAACGCCCCAGCAGAACAGGCGGCTCCAAGGCTAGCAGCAACGCCAGCAAGATCAAGCTGGATGAGCAAATCCTCTCCGGAAATACCCTCAAAGGCAATATTGGAAGTATTGGAGACTCTCGGGCCATCCCCATTAATGCGGACACAGGGAAGAGCATCCATCAACCGCTTCTCAAAATAGTCTCGCAAGGCGGTCATAGAGGCGATCGACTCAGAAGCCTCGCGGAAGAGAAGCTCTACGGCAATAGAAGTCGCATGAATGGCCGCCACATTTTCAGAACCAGATCTCAACCCAAACTCCTGCCCTCCGCCATACACCAGAGGCTGAATGGTAATGCCTGTATTCAGAATCGCAAAGCCGACGCCAACGGGAGCGTAGATTTTGGGTGAGCAAAAAACGATGGCCGAGACGCCTTGGAAGAGGGTGAATGGCGCCTTCCCAAGCTGGGCTACTCCATCAACAAGAAGAGGAATCTTGTTGGCGGCCGCAATAGCTGCAACCCCCTCAATATCAGTCATGACACCAGTCTCGTTATTCACTGACATCAGGGCTATCCCGGTGGTAGCGGGCGTCATGGCTTCTAAAACCTGCTCTGGCCGCACGGCGCCAAAAGTGCCGACTGGGAGGAAGTGAATGTCGTGTCCCTCCTGTTCCAACCGTTTACACGGTTCATAGACAGCCGCATGCTCCACAGGGCTTGTGATAATAGAGGCGTGGGAGCCCCGTACGAACAGCCCCCGCAGGAGCGTGTTGAGAGCCTCAGTCGCCGTAGAAAAAAAGATAACCTGCTTTGGCCGCACTGAAAAGCACGACGCAATCCTCGCCCGGGCTTCAGCAAGAATAGCCTTGGCTTTTTGCCCCTCCTGGTGGGTGCTGGAACTATTGGCCCATCCTCGCTCAAGAATTTTGTTATACTCCTCTCGCACCCGTGGATCAATGGGAGTGGCTGCATTGAAATCGAGGTAGACTCTAGTTGATCCCATTGACGACCTCGACAAGAATCACCGTGATATTGTCTCCCCCACCGCAATTTTTGGCCGTTGAAACAAGCATGCGGACGCGCTCGCCAATCGTCAGCGGCTGATGGAGGATGGCTTCGATTTCCGCATGGCTCACGATATCGGAGAGGCCATCCGAACAGAGGAGGAAGAGGTCTTTGGGTTGAACGGTGAGCAGCCGAACCGTGGGCTCCACTTTTGGCATGGTACCCAGCGCCCGCGTCAGCACCCCTTTAGAGAAGCCAAATCCAGCTGGGGGCGAAAAGAGGAGCCCCTTTGTCCAACAGTGGTCTCGGGTGAGTTGCTCCAGAACAGCGCTTCGGAGGCGGTAGATTCGTGAATCGCCGACATGAGAAATGGCCGCCATCTGATCGTAAAAGGTGAGCGCGCAAAACGTGGTGCCCATTCCACGGAGCAGATCGTGGGTGCAAGAAAGGTTAAAGAGGTAATCGTTGGTCTTCTCGTAGCAAGTGCGCAGCGCCAAGACAATCGCATTCTCAGAGGGAGGCGTCTCCAGATTCTCCCGCTTCCACTCACAGAAGGTGTTATTGAAGAATTCTATAGCCTCCCGTGCCGCCACCTCCCCTGCCTGATGGCCGCCAAGGCCGTCTGCTAGCAAAAAGAGCTGATCTTCGGGGGATGAAAGCCAGGCATCCTCATTGTTCGTCCGAACAAGACCCACATCGGAAACACCATGTGCCTGAAGCCTAAATGACACCGTACACCACCACCTTAGGAGGGCCCCTGAAGAAAGAACACAACCATCGACGTCGCGTTAAACCCTGCATGCATCCCAACGGAAGCGATCACGGAATTCTCCTTGAGGCGCAGGCGGGATGCCAGGAGCGAAAACACAAAAAGCGCAACAATGATTTCAAGATTGGAGGCTTTTTGTAAAGGCGAATAGTGAAAAAAAGCAAACGCAGCGGCTGTCAAAAGCGTGCTTAACAGTGGATGCACCAGACCGCCCAAAAATCCCTGCAGGAATCCCCGAAAGAGCATCTCTTCTACATAGGGAACGAGGAAGACGATGAAACCAACCATAGTCCAAAAAAGCCAACTTGTGCCCACGATTCCCGCCACAAGGTCGACAGCAAGCTGTGGAGGGTGCTCACCAGGAGAAATTACTGTTGAGACCAGCGAGACGATCCAGCAGGTGATGGTGACAAGCGGGAAAAAGAGGACGCCGTAGCCAAAGCCACGGGCCCACTTGCGGATTCCGGAACTGGTTCCTGTAACGATAGCAACCAAATCGGCCGGGAGCAAGGAAACCAGCAGCGTCAACCCTCCACACCCAACAGCGATACCGATAATCTGATCCAACGCCACCCAGTCTTTATAGGATGAGAGGATTCCTCCTACTGGGGAGGCGCGAAGGGCGGACGTGAGGGTGTGGGCCAATAAGAAGGAGGCAAAGTAGACGGCGGCGGCGAAGAAGAGGGCGGCTCCGATCACAAAAAACTGACGGGCCGAAAAGGGGAAGAATTCGGGGGGATCGGTGGGGTGGAACCATTCGTACTTTCGCACGACGTAGAAGGAAAAAAACGTCCAGAGGGCAAACCCGAGAATCCACCATACATTGACAATAGATTCCAATGACACTGTCATCATCTGGACTCTTCCTTTAGGGTCCCTAAAAAAAACCGGAGAAATCTCACGACTTGCCCGCTACTCTAAAGGCTGCTACCTTCCGGTCCTGACCTGGTTCGAGCCGTTGCAATCCGCGAGCTCCCCGGAAAACGCACGCATGCCAATGCATGAGATGGTCCCTTTGCAAGCTTTGCAAAACCATTCTGGAGATTGAAGCTTCATCGTAACAGAAAATAAAGCCACAGAGCAAGCAGGTTTTTACAAGACATTCTCTTCTTCGACAAGTTTGTCTCGACATGCAATGAAAAACCGCCTCAATGCCTCTTCTGCCGGAATCCCACTTTTTTCCGCTTCGAGTACGAGGCATGCCATTTTTCGACCAAGTTCCTCTTCAGCATTCTGACGGGGCGTTTTTATGAGTTCTTCTGCCGTGGCTTGTAAGGGGGCTGACTTACGAGCCTTCTGGATGAGCTTTTGGACCATGGCCAAAGCGGGTAAAGATTTTGCGATGCCGTCAAATCGACTCTTGCGTTCAGAGTGTTCCGGTTCCGTAGCCTTGATCACATCCCACTGCTCTTCAACCTCCTTCGCTGTTCGAACACCAGAGCCGGTCCCAAAAATATGTGGATGCCGACGGACCAGTTTCTCCACTGCCTTTTCAAAGGGAAGCGTCCAGACAAACCGTGTCTCTTTTTCGGCACACTTGGCTAAAAACAGGGCCGTGAAGAACAGGTCTCCAAGCTCGCCCGCAAGGCTCTCGACATGAGGATCGTTGATAGCATCGAGCGTCTCACACGCCTCTTCGAGAAGCATTCTGGACAAAGAGAGCACCGTCTGCTCCCTATCCCACGGGCATCCATCGGGCCCAAGCAGCGTATCGATCACTGAGACGAGTCGTTCGAACGGATGTTCCTTGGAGACCATAGCCCTACCTCTTGTTGCCGATAACTATACGGCAAGAGAACCTTTTTAATTGCACCTTTTGAAATGGCCAGCGTAGAACGAAATTGCGACAATGGCGTATCCTTAGTATGCATCAGTGTAAATCCCTTTTTAAGGATCCTCCTCTTTGGACTACGACGAAAATCAAGATATCGCTTCCGAATTGGAAGCGGCCGTCCTCGATACCATCGGTCAGACGACCAAGCATGAACGACATCGCGAATTCCCGCATGTCCTGTACATATTCCCCGTGGTCAGAAGACCATTCTTCCCAGGAATGGCAGCACCGGTCGTTATCGAACCAGGCCCCTTCTACGAGGCCCTGAAGACCATTTCAAAATCCGAGAAGAAATTTATCGGCGTCGTTCTGACCAAAGAAGAGAGCGCCGATATTTACAAAGTCGGCCTCCAAGATCTCCACCCAGTCGGCGTCGTCGCCAGAATCCTCCGAATCATCCCCATGGAACAGGGTGGAGCCCAAGTCATCTTGAGCATGGAAGGCAGGATGACCATTCAAGGACCTTCTGGCCGCCCCGGAAAGGGGCTCGTCGCCAAGGTTTCCTACCACAAAGATGATGTGGTCCTCTCAAAAGAGTTGAAGGCGTATGCGATTAGCATCATCTCAACCATCAAAGACCTCCTCAAGCTCAATCCGCTCTTTAAAGAAGAACTCCAGATTTTCTTAAGCCACTCCGACTTCACGGAACCAGGCAAGCTCGCCGACTTCGCTGTTGCCCTGACAACCGCCTCCAGGCAAGAACTCCAAGATGTTCTCCAAACGTTTGCGCTCCCAGACAGAATCGACAAGGCACTCGTCCTTCTAAAAAAAGAACTTGACTTAAGCCGCCTGCAGAATACGATCAATCAGAAAATCGAATCGACCATCACAAAGACCCAAAAAGAGTACTACCTCCGAGAGCAGCTCAAGACTATCAAACGGGAGTTGGGCATCGAGAAGGAGGATAAGACTCTCGACAAAGAGAAGTTTGAGGCCAGGCTCAAGGATAAGACGGTGCCTGAAGAGATTCAGCCGGTTTTAAAAGAAGAACTTGACAAACTTTCGTCATTAGAGCAGCAGTCGCCAGAATATGCCCTCTGCCGCAACTACCTGGACTGGCTCACGGTGCTGCCATGGGGGCTTAAGAGCCAGGAATCTCATGATTTAGCGCAGGCGGAAGCGATTCTGGAGAAGGAACACTACGGATTGGAGGACATCAAGAAGACCGTCCTTGAGTTCATTGGCGTCTCAAAGCTTTCTGGCAACCTCAAGGGCACGATTCTCTGCTTTGTCGGCCCTCCGGGCGTTGGCAAGACCAGCATCGGCAAGAGTATTGCCCATGCCCTCAACAGGAAGTTTTTTCGATTTTCCGTTGGTGGCATGCGCGATGAGGCAGAAATCAAAGGCCACCGCCGAACCTACATTGGCGCCATGCCGGGAAAAATTATTCAGGCGCTCAAGTCGTGCCAGACGATGAATCCAGTCATCATGCTCGATGAGGTGGATAAAATAGGTTCCAGCTACCAAGGCGATCCCGCCTCGGCGCTCCTCGAAGTCCTCGATCCAGAACAGAATAGCGAGTTCCTCGACCACTACCTGGATGTGCGGTGTAACCTCTCTGACATCCTCTTCATTGTCACTGCCAACGTGGTCGACACGATTCCAGAGCCACTCCTCGACCGCATGGATATCCTCCGCCTCTCCGGCTACGTCATGGAAGAAAAGCTGCAGATCGCCAAGCAATACCTGGTCCCCAAACAGCGGAAGGCTGCCGGCTTAAAAGTCTCAGATATCTCGTTTACCGATAAAGCGATCCGGGAGCTGATCAACTCGTACGCTCGTGATGCTGGCGTCAGGACATTAGAAAACTGCTTGAAGAAAATCCTCCGAAAAGTGGCTGTCGAGTTCGTTCGAGCCGAATCCAAAAAGAACCACCCGCCGCGGAAGAAGAAGATCATCGCTCCAAACATGCTCCAAAAGTATCTCGGGAAGCCTGTCTTCCTCACCGATCGATACTTTGAGCAGCCTCCTGTTGGCGTCTCTGTCGGCCTTGCCTGGACATCCCACGGAGGAGCCACCCTCTATGTTGAGTCGATCAAAGTGGCCGGTGAAAAGACCGAGATGAAGCTGACAGGACAGGCTGGCCAAGTCATGAAGGAGTCTTCTGAGATTGCCTGGAGCTTTTTACACGGCTCCATGCCTCGCTACGCGCCCCACTACACCTTTTTCGAGCGCTGCCAGGTTCACATGCACATTCCAGAAGGGGCAACGCCCAAAGATGGCCCTTCAGCCGGCATCACGATGGTCACATCGCTCCTCTCCTTGTTGCTCGACACCCCCATCACACCCGATCTTGGGATGACCGGAGAGCTCACGCTCACAGGTCGAGTCCTTCCCGTGGGAGGAGTCAAAGAAAAACTTGTCGCCGCAAAACGATCGCTCCTTAAAACGATTATTCTTCCAAAAGGCAACCTACGCGATATCGACGAGCTGCCAGAGCCCGTCAAAGAAGGGCTCCAGCTCCACTTTGTGGAACACTACGACGAGGTATTTAAGATCGCCTTTCCACATGCGACCATGGGAGCGTAAACGGCATGCGACTTAAAGACACGAGCTGGCAATCGTTTGCCAATACGAAAATTATCGAGGCCCATTTGCTCACACAACGGCTACAACCATTGCGAGCCAACGGGACCACGGTGGCAACACTGAACGGATCGTTTGATCTGCTCCATGCAGGCCACCTGTACATTCTCTACGAAGCCTCTCAAGTGGCCGATCTGCTCGTCGTCGCCCTCAATACGGACGCCTCTGTAAAGCGGTATAAAAGCCCTCGTCGACCCATCATCCCCCTCAGAGAACGAATGGAGATGGTGGCCGCCCTTTCGTTTGTTGATTTTGTGACGTGGTTTGATGAGGACGACCCGCGAGCCTTGCTTCGGATCCTCACGCCTGATGTGCATGTCAATGGGGTGGAGTATGGAAAAGAGTGCATCGAAGCTCAGACGGTCAAAGAGGTAGGTGGAAGGCTCCATCTGGTGGATCGGATACCCGGCCTGGCAACATCTCAAGTAATAAAAACGATATGCGAAAATCACCCCTAGAAACATTCATCAGCCAGTCGCTCCATGTGCAAGAGAAAAAAGAGGAAGGAAAAAAATTTTGCCTCGTTACTTTTCTCCTCTCACTCCTCTGCATT
>JAJZPP010000030.1 GCA_021811115.1 bacterium
TGTATACCATGCCTACATACCTATGTAAGCCATGGTATACAAAGTTTAATCTGCAAAAAAATACATGCCATCTATTCAAGGGATTTAAGGGATGTTGTACTAGCCTCTGCGCTGATGAAAAGGCTTAAAAAACGTCGTGTGTGCGATCGGTGTCAGATCTGTCCAAAGCGCAGCTAATATAAAATTTTTGGATACATACGGGCCGCAATGAGCAAAAGTACCACCAAAAGGAACAATCCCACTCCAAAATCAACTCCCAACCCGAACTGACTCATCTCGTTGTGAATCATTAACGATCGTATCGCATCCACTTGGTACGTCATGGGGTTAATTCGAGATGCCACTTGCAACCATGGTGGCATTCTATCAATAGGATACAGCGCGTTGCTCGCGAAGAAGAGAGGCATCGTCAGCACCTGTCCGATTCCCATAAAGCGTTCTCGTTTTTTCACAATGCAAGCGATAATCAGTGAAAAGGTAGCAAAGAGGGCGCCAGAGAGCACCACCATGGCGAGCACTCCTAACAACCCCTCCACATCGAGCCGTAGGTCTATCCCGAGAAAAAGGGCCAGAATGTAGATAATGAGTACCTGGGAAAGGCTCCTGATGCCTGCTGCAAGCCCCCTTCCGGTCACCAAGGCCAACCGCGGTGCAGGACTCACTATTATCTTGTGAACCACTCCAAGATCCCGTTCCCATATCAGGGCGATGCCATAAAAGATAGCGATAAACAGAACGCTTTGAGCCAAAATCCCGGGTGCCAGGTAATTGAGATACGAGAGGCCTCCTGTGGGACCACCTACAGCCCTCGCCATCGCTTGGCCAAAAATCAACAACCAGATAAGCGGCTGTACCATTCGTGTCAGGACCTCTGAAGGATCATGACGCAACTTGCGCATATCCGCATCGAGAATTGCAAAGGTTTGTTGTATGGGAAGAAACCAGCTATCCCCGGTGCGCGATCGCACGCCTTCTTTGCTTAACATGGGTATAGGTATCGCCTTCTTTTATTGAGGTTCCTGTGTAATGCATAAACACATTGTTGAGCGTCGCTTGTGGGCCAACCATTGCCTTAAGCTTTGCCGGGGTATCCATGGTAACAATATGTCCAAGATGCATGAATGCCACCATATCACAGAGCAGATCGGCCTCATCCATGTCATGGGTTGTCAGCAGAATTGTGGTTCCATACTGTTCTCTCAACACCTGAATACGGTGCCAGAGGACCTGTCGAGCCGCAGGATCAAGGCCAACAGTTGGTTCATCGAGGAAAAGGACTTTTGGAAGGTGGAGAAGCGCTTGCGCGATCTCAAGTCGCCTAATCATTCCGCCAGAATAGTGGTTGACCAATTGATGGGCAGCCTCTTTTAAGCCCATAAAATCGAGGACTTCACGGATTCTCTTCTCTCGCTGTTGTCGTGGCAGACCGTATAGCTTTCCCGAAAGCAAAAGGTTTTCGTATCCAGAAAGGTCCCCATCGGCAGACAGAAGCTGAGGCACATATCCAATGGTCCGCCGTACGTACGATGGCGCTTGAACGATATCATAGCCACACACCATCGCTGTCCCTGAGGTTGGCGGTAGCAGTGTGGTGAGCATTTTGATGGTGGTGGTTTTCCCAGCGCCGTTCGGACCAAGTAAACCTAAAACACTCCCATGGGGGACTTGGAAAGAAATCTTTTCGACGGCAGGGACCCCATTATAGGAACGAGTGAGGTCAAAAACCTCAATTGCAGGCGGATCGATTTCTTGCAGAGGCATACCCTTTGCGCAGCCCGTATGGAGAGATAGCGGCAGTTGGGCTCGAACCAACGACACACGGATTATGATTCCGTTGCTCTACCAGCTGAGCTATGCCGCTGGCTATTTCTGAATAAAGAATAGCGGGGGAAGGATTCGAACCTCCGACCTTTGGGTTATGAGCCCAACGAGCTAACCCCTGCTCCACCCCGCGATAGGATCAACCGAAGTCAGAAGTCTACCCTTCTGTCGGTTTTAGACGCAAGCTGTTTTTTCAGGCTCCCCTCCATCCGCGACCCGGTAACGAAAAACAAATTTTACTGAGTTATTTTTTGGCTAATAATTCTCTTTTTTGATATCATAAAAACCGCATCTTTTTATTTATAGCTATGAGGAAACATATATTATGTGTATCAATGCATTAACGAGCGCAGCGAGCGCAATCAGCCATGGTATTTATGCTGTCGCAAAGGGCATCGGGCATGTTGTGAGCTCCATTTGCCATAAAGTGGCAGGCATAGCCGCCCGCATTTTCGGAAAAGCCCCTTCTCAATCATCGACTCCTGCTAAACCCGTCAACGCGACCCCAATCGCAGAGAGCCAAAATCCAAAACAGAAAGAGCTTGGCCAACGAGTTCACGAGGCAGCAGCGAAGAAAGAAATTGGAACACAAACCGAAACCCCTACAAGTCTCGTACAACTCCTCCCCCCGAAAGATGTTTGCCTTGCAGTACAACCCAGAACGATGCGACACGCTGCTGTATGTAACGAAATCCGCAGACCCCACCTCGAAGGGATAGAAAAACCAAATCCGAGAATCGACCAACAATTCCTCACGTTCAATCGCGAATTCCTTCTCTTCATGAACCTTCTCAAAAACTGTAAGCCAATAACGATCAACGTCTCATTTCCTAAGAACGCAAAGCCTGTTGTTCCGGTTGCCTCCAAACCAGCTCTTCTTATGGCTCCTGAGGCTACTCCGGTCATGGCGAAAAAACGAAGAGAGATCTCCTCGGAAAAGCTTGCGGAAATCATGGGCTTCTATTGCAACAAGGCACAGGGAAGAATGCATGCTGCACTCAATATGGCGGGAGTCACTGAACAAGCCGACCGAGAAGCAGCCACGGCACAGCTCAAAAAATCTAAGCTGATCTAAGGAACTGTGCAAAAATAGCGATAACTGAAACGTACTGCTATTGCAAAGCCCACAGCGGCATCAAATCCGCTGTGGGCTTTTTTTTATCGATTCACCTCGAAGCCTTTCTTCCTACGCCCCCACTTTCGTCGGCGAATGAGAGCGCGACGGACATAGTGGAAGTTGGTGTAGAGATACTCAACGCCCGAATAAAGGGCGTACGCAGCAGCTACAAGGGCAATCCATGTGCTAGATTGGCGTAAGACTTCGACACTCACCACCCCGAGGGAATACGGGATGAGCATCGCCGTAATGGAGGCGGCGCTGATCGCTTGAATGACCGCCTTAATCTTCCCAGATGGCCGAGCTGCCAATGCAAATCCACGCAAGGCGCACACCGTCCGCAACGTACTCACAACGGCGTCGCGATAGATAAACAGGAAGACAATGAGGAGCGGAAGCGAGACTGGAGGCCGAGTAAAGGCTAGGAAGATAGAAATGCGGGCAATACTATCCGCCATCGGGTCGAGGAGCTTTCCCAAATCGGTGACCTGATCAAACTTCCTGGCCAAATATCCATCCAGCGCATCGGAGGTCTCAAGCGCTGCGAGCAGAAGCAGGAGACAGTAGGGCAGAGCCACTTCGGAGATGCCAAGCGAGTCATACTCCAAATACATAAACAAAAAGATGGGGCTGATGAAAATACGGATAAGCGTCGTCACATTAGCCACAGTCAGAACGGTTGGCCCACCAATCGGATGCTGCACGATCTGCTCGAATCGAGCCCCAATTTTTTCTTTCGAAAACCCTCTCTGGCCTGCCTCTAAACTCATAGGTCCACCTTAGAATCGACGCTTGTCCCATCCTAAAATGGGAAAAAGAGCCTTTTGATACCTCAAACGACAGCCCAACGAACCGTCTTGGGTATCATAGCCAAATCTGTTGAGGGTCGTCAACATCTCAACGGCCTCACTCTCCCGAATTTCTAAAAATGATACGATGTGCAAATTTTCGATGGTCTTTTGTGCCTGCCGCTGCACGCCAGGCACAAAAGAGACGTAAAAGTACTACGCAGGCACAGATTCGAAGTCGAAGACTACTGGCTCTTCAGACTCGCGCTCGCCAAACTTCTTCGCCGCACGATGGTATTCAAAACCGGTCCCCACAGGCACCACGTGGCCTAAACAGACGTTCTCTTTCAGCCCGCGCAGCAAATCGGTCTTATTACTGCAGGCAGCCTCGGTGAGGACACGCGTCGTATCTTGGAACGATGCCGCAGCAATGAAGGAGTCGGTACTCAACGAGGCCCTCGTGATGCCAAGGAGCAGAGGAACCGCTTGCGCCGCCTTCCCTCCTTCTTTGGTAATCTTGAGGTTGGCCGTCTCAAACTCTCTCCTATCAACCTCCTCGCCATACAAGAAGCTGGTATCTCCCACATCGATGATGCGAACCTTCTTGAGCATCTGCCGAACGATAATCTCAATATGCTTATCGTTAATCGAGACACCCTGCAAGAGGTACACTTCCTGTACCTTGTTGACAAGGTACCGTTGGAGCTCACGCACACCGCAGATTTCGAGAACCTCATGGGGCACAACAAGGCCATCTGTCAGCTGTTGCCCCTTCACAACGCGATCCCCACGCTGCACGATGAGGTGCTTGGTATGGGAAATGAGGTGCTCCTCTTCCATGCCAGATGCCTCGTCGCGAACGATGACGATCCGTTTACCCTTCTGCACACCCTTGAAATCCACAATGCCATCAATCTTGGCAATCTCAGCAGCCTCCTGCTCCTTTGGTTTGCGCGCTTCAAAGAGAGCGGCCACATAAGGGAGACCCCCTGTGATATCCTTCGTCTTGATAGCTCCGCGCGGAATACGAGCGAGCAGCGCCCCAGCCTTGACGAAAGCCCCTTCCAGTACGCTCAAAATAGCTCCTGGAGGCAGGGCGTACGTTCCGACCAAATTTTCGCACTTCTTATCAGCGTAGATGGCAATCTGGGGATGCAATTCGCCGCGATATGATTTTACGACAAGCTCGGTTTGGCCGGTCTGCCGGTTCACGTCGCGCTGTGTCGAGATCCCTTCCACAAGGTCATCATACTTGACGTAGCCTGGCCGATCGCAAATAATCGGCACATTATGTGGCTCCCACTCGGCCACTTTCTGCCCCTTGCGGACAAAATCCCCTTCGTTGAAGTAAATCTTAGTCCCAAGCTCAATGTGGAACACCTGCAAGGGTTCAATCGACTTAGTTGAGACGAGCCGCTTGTTCTCGTCGAGCGTGCGGCCTTCCGCCTTCACAATGGAAATAGACCCATTCTTGTTCAAAGCGACCAAGTGGCCCTCTTCCGTTTTGACAGCACGCAGATCTGTGAAGACCACCATGCCATCGGCAACCGCTTCAAGAACAGGAACACCCCCGCCAGTCGAAGCAATACCACCCACGTGGAATGTCCTCATCGTCAGCTGCGTTCCAGGTTCACCGATCGACTGGGCCGCAATAATACCTACAGCCTCTCCCATACCGACGGTACGCCCATTGGCCAGGTTTAACCCGTAGCAGTGGGCGCAGACGCCTCGACGGGTCTCACACGTCAGAACCGATCGGATCCTAATGCTATCAATGCCAGCGTTATCTATCGCCTCGGCTTGGCTCAATGTGAGGACATCGCCAGCTTTGGCCAGCAGTTTTGTCTGATCGCCTGGCGCAAAAATATCTTCGCACACAGTGCGTCCGTAGAGGCGATCGCGCAATGGGAGCAGCTCCTCATCTCCCTGTTTGATGGCAAATACTTCCACCCCGTTCAGGGTCCCACAATCCTCCTCAGTGACGATCACATCCTGGGCGACGTCAACCAAACGGCGCGTCAAATATCCAGAGTCGGCCGTCTTTAAGGCGGTGTCAGCAAGCCCTTTACGCGCCCCGTGAGCCGATGTGAAATACTGCAGAGGCCCTAACCCCTCACGAAAGTTTGCGGTAATTGGCGCCTCAATAATCTCTCCGGACGGTTTGGCCATCAAGCCGCGTAAGGCACCAAGCTGTTTGATCTGCGACTTGTTACCACGAGCCCCGGAATCAAGAGACATGTAGAGGGGGTTGAGCGACGATTCTTTGCTTTGCGCCATCAGCCTAAACAGCTCTTCAGAGACAGTATCAGAAGCTTCCGTCCAAATCGTGACAATCTTGGAATGGCGCTCCCCTTCGGTAATAATACCATCCTCATACTGCTTGCGTACGACCGCAACCTTCTTCTCGGCCTCCGCCAACACCTTCTCTTTGATTTCAGGAATGTAAATATCCTGAATTCCAATCGAAATGGCCGCATGGGTCGCTTCCCGGAAGCCCATGTTCTTGAGGTTATCGAGGAACCGCACCGTGCCTTCAAGGCCCACTTTGCGATAGCACTCATTGATCAGCTCACTCAACCGTTTGGCAGGCAGCGAATAGTTTTGGAAACCAAGCTCTGGAGGAACAATCGTATTGAACAAGACCCGTCCAGGCGTCGTCTCAATCATCCCATCCTTGGTACGCAGCTTGATGCGCTCATGGATGTGGAGGCCTCTACCCGTATTGTCGAGCCGCTCGCCCTTCTTCGTCTCCTCCCAGGTGTAGGAACCGCCCGCGTTCATTGCCAAGAGCACTTCATCGGCATTGCGGAACACTTTGACTTTCTTGCCATGCTTCTCAGGATCGTAGAGCGCATCGCACATGATGTAGTACAGCCCTAGCGTCATGTCTTTCGATGGGACAGCTGATGGCCTTCCAGACGATGGCAGGAAGATGTTATCTGGCGCCATCATCAGCACTTTGGCTTCGATTTGCGCCTCAATGGAGAGCGGGACGTGGACAGCCATCTGGTCGCCGTCAAAGTCGGCGTTAAAGGCTGTACAGACCAGCGGGTGAACTCGAATCGCCTTGCCTTCAATGAGTACCGGCTGGAATGCCTGAATACCCAACCGGTGAAGCGTTGGAGCCCGGTTGAGGAGGACTGGATGGCCAGCAATCACCTCATCCAATACATCCCACACCTCGGGATCCTGCCGCTGGATCTTCTTCTTGGCTGAGCGAATGGTATACACAAGCCCAAGCTCTTTGAGCCTGCGAATGATGAACGGTTCAAACAGTTCTAGCGCCATCAATTTTGGCAACCCGCACTGGTTAAACTTCAGTTCTGGGCCGACAACAATGACGGAGCGGC
>JAJZPP010000031.1 GCA_021811115.1 bacterium
CAGAGTACGCAGAGATTTATAAGGGCTTCGCCTTGACATTTAGCTATTTTCTCTGCGTACTCTGCGCCTCTCTTTTGGCGCTAGCCCAATTGGGAAGAGGCTAGCTCATCGTCTTGCCAAAATCTTCAACACAAGTTACAGGATCTTTTTGTAAGATCCCTTACGGGGTGCGCCTCGCCTCTTCTTTCCAGAACATGATGGCGTTCACGAAATCCTCCACCGCATCACGAAACTCTCGATAGCTGCGAATGGAAGGAATCGCCGCTCTCAGCACCATATGGGTCCCCTCTTCATCTAGGCCGAGGCAGGCTTGGCGCGTTGCTTGGCCAAGCAGATTGCCACGCAGCAGTTTGGAAAAAAGCGCCTCCTGATTTTCTTTTGAGACCTCTCCAATGGTAGAGGAGAGCTCCATCCCAGGAGGTGAATCGGCAATGCTGAAAGGAATGCCCTCCATCTGGAGCGTAATGAAGGGGGTGTCTCGGGCAATGGTGGTCATCCCCTCGACATTCAGCTCTTTGAGCAATTTAATGAGATGGTCGTACAACATTTTTCCTCTAGGCGCTAAATACCTCGCCAACCGCTTGAAGCACGCTTCTAAATAGGTCCATGTATTTAGATAACAGTTGATCTACCTCATCACGGCTTGATTGGAGTGCCCTGGTTTGGGTTTCAAGGAACTGGGTAATTCGCTCTACAAGAGCTTTGGTACCCTCAACGGTTCCTTTCATTCTCTCGATGTTCGCCTTGACCATGGCGATGTCCGCTTCCCCAAACCCACGAATCGCCCCCATCAGGCTCTCGCTAAAGGTAGACAGCTGGTGGACTTTATTTTCAACAGCTGTTGAGACCTGTTGTTTCATGGCTATTGTTACAGGGACATCTTCCCAGTTTGTGATCTCTTTATACTCAGGAGGCACTTTTGAATGCCACTCTTTGAGCTGGTCCTCTTGCAGTTTTCTTGTTTCTGCACCCGTCTCAGCCGATCGATAGACGGTTTGTAGAGAGCTCATGACCAGCTGTCCTAAGGCCACGCTCGCATCAAGAGACGCCTTGGCCGCTTCCTGTTCGGCAAGCTGGGCAGCCAGTTCTCCCGACTCGACCGCCATCTCGAAAAGCTGTTTGGCAGCATCGATCTGGGCGTTCGACACATTGATCTGCGTTTTGGCTTGGTTATACTTGCTGAGAGCCAGTTTCATGATGATATCTTGCAAGTTAATGAACAGGTAGACCGCTGCGCTCGTGGAGAGCCAGGCATTGTGGATTGGGATCATTGGTTGTTGCAAAGAGACTTGGGGTGTGCCGGTGCTTGGAGGAGGGGGTGCGCCAAGTACGGTTGTGGTTACTTCCTCCTCTTCCCCAGAACTGCCGACGATAACACGTGGGGCACTTCGTAATTGGTTCATGAAGCTGGTGAGTAATGTTTTTGAAGGGGGATCTAGTTGGGGCGTGGCGAGGGTGAGTGCTACCTCCTTTGTGAGCACTTTCCTCTCCTCTTCTGTTACCCCTTCGGTCTGCAGCGTATCGTGCAAGCGCTCCATTTGGGCGCCAAGCACCTCCTTCTTTGCTTCACCCAATTTCTTCGTGACCGTTTCAAATCGTTCCAGCAGTTTGGCTTCTTCTTGCGGAGCGGGTCCTGCAGAAGGAACGGGCGGTTTGTGTTCTGGTGTTACTGTACTCATATGATCACCTCTTCCATTATATGGCCGATTCGGCTGTAGCCTTCGATACGGAACGAGCCGCTGCTACGAAGAACGAATCGACAAGTTTTACAAAATCATTCCACTGCTCTGTCGCGCTCTTTGTGGAATCCGCGATAGCAGAGATGAGCGCTTCAGGGTTAACCCCTTGTAAGTTCCCGAAGTAGTCCACGAGAGCCTCTAGGCTGGCACTCTCCAGTTCCAATTGACTCAGCTGTTCCTGCAACTGCTGCTGGGTGCGCGCCGATTGGTATTGGATCGCCGCCGTAGCAATCTGCATGCCATCTTGGGCCAGTTTAAGGGTGTGTGTGAGTGGGCCTGACATGCCTGCTATGATACGTACCAACCATGATGATTCTGCTAGTTCGGCTTCATAAGCCGGTTTAAATCCTTCGACAGACATTTTCAGAATCGCTTGAAAGGCATTCTTGATCTGTTTGGCCAGATTGTACATGACCCAATAGGCGTTACTGTGGGCAGCTTGGAGGGCCTCCTGAGCCCCCTTGCCGGCAGCCTCGAGAACTTTAGGGGCTATTTTTAAGCCTTCGAGAAACGTTTTTATACCGGCCTTAAGGTCGGCCGCCCTCTGTGCCATTTTATTAATCGAGTTGAATATGGTCTTGCCCAAATCCAGAACCCACGATTCAATCGCCTCCAAGCCTTCCGTGATGGTTTTCAGGGGCGACGTGATGAACTCTTGAACGGAGGTTTTCATGGACTTGAAGTCGGGAACCCTTCCAGAGGCCAGCATGGTAATGACCATCATCAAGAGAACAGTAATTATCATGGATAAAATGGCGGTCTTTTTGTCATCAAGGTGCATGAGTTTCAGGAGCTTTTGAATCCCTGTAGTGATAGCGCCACCATTGAACATGGCGGCAATGAAACAGGATACGGTTTGTTGGCCGACAGTACTTTGTAGAGCCTTTAACCCGTTCTTGGCCATCTGTTTCATAACCTCTTTCACTGCAGCAAATCCTGTGAGTTCGGCCGTCTCCTCAACTCCCTCTTCTACACTCGTTTCGGCGGCGGCCTCTGCGGCGGCCTCTGCGGAAGCCTCTGCTAATTCGGCTCCCGCCTTTGTCACGAGTGTGATTCCTTTCACAGCCACAACGGCCAATCCTATCCCCAGCGTTAAGATAGCAACAATAATGAGAATAATGAGGTTGGCAATAACAGTGAAAATGGCGATTCCTTCCTTGCTCTTGATTCCAAACGCTTTGGCAAGCTCTCCCCACATCGACGTTTGTCCTCCAGAGGCCCATTGAACGATTGCATCGGCTAGTGTTAGCACAGTAGAGAAAGCTGAGACGGCAATCCCTACCACGAACCCAATGAGTTGTGCATCTGCCATAGTTGCCAGTCCAATGGAGAATGATCCGGCGCCTGCTGTCACAGCCGTGACGACAAACGAGACGACCGTTATAATGAGTGCTACAAGCGCTACAACAATGGCTATGAGAGGGAAGAAGATTCTCATCCACTTTTGGCTCTCAATTTGGCTGAGTGTGTCTTGGAATTTTGTCGATATATCTTTGAGCTTCGACTGCATCTGCTCGACGGCTATTTGTGACTGGATTCCCACGTTTTGGAGTTGGTATTTTGAGAGTTCTTGCTCGTAGCTCCCTTCCAATGAGATGATAGTTGACCGTATTTGCGACATGAAGACCAGCGCAGCTGTTAAGGCTTGCATGTAATTTTGATACATGTACATTTCGCCCTTTTTTGGCGGAGGCTCACTCGAAGTGAAAGTGAGGTTTTTGAGCGCACTGCCGACGGTAGCGGGATTGGATGAGCGAAGATCTGTCTTGAGTTTGGCGCGAATAACAGCTGTCAGCTTGCTGGCAAGTTCTGGGAGCATCGTTGTGAGGACAAATGGAGCGACCCCTGCAGGAATTTTTCCTTTTGCAACAAGGTCGTCAATTTTATTTTTTAGTTTTGAGGTGAGCGTTGTCATGTCGGGGTTTTGGGCAAACTCAGAAGCGTATCCTGTGTCTACCAGTTCTTGGGCAAGATCGCCGAGCATCGATTGGATCTGGGCATCGGTCACTCCTGCTGGAAGGGGGAGGTCTTTTACAAGGTATTGTAAGAGGGTTGCAATCTGTGTAGGATCTTGACTGGTGAGCTGGGTGTATTCGGCAGAATGGTCTCTATCGTATGCATACTGTTCAAAATTTAATTTGGCAATATTATTGCCAATCGTATACAGGGCATTGCCAAGAGGCGCTTTTAAGGATTCAGGAGCATTTTTGGCATCGACAGTTGTGAGAAGGGTCGCAGTGATCGGCAGACCAATCGGTGACGAGAGCACCAAAGGCCCTCCCAGCACATTGGCCAGGCTCATGGTGTCAGCTAGCTTGGAGAGGTGGGGGAGCAACGGCTGTAGCTGCGATTCCGATAGCTCGCTGAGCGATACGAGTGCTTCTTGCACATCGGAAGATGAGGTCGATTTCATTTTGCTGGCTGCCACTTTCTGGCCGCTCGACAGCGTTTTATTGCCTTTGTCTGCTACCGCATGCATTTGCCCAACCCAGAGGCTCAATGGGTCGAGCGTCAGGACTTGTGGGCTTTCTGGTTGAGGGCCTTCGGTGGTTCCCTCCTCCTCTGCTTGAGCCATCTTGGCCTGACGGATGTAGCGAAGAGAAGAGGCGGCCGATTCTTCGCCTTTTCGTGCCAGAACTTCTGTTCCGAAAAGCATTTCCTCCAAAGTTGGGGGGGTCAGAAGAGTACTTGTGAGCGATGTGGCAAGAGCCATTGACCAGAGGCCAAGACCGGCCATCTTTGGTTCGTCCAATTTGGGATCACCTGTTTTGACCTCTTTTTTGGCCCGCGCAAATTCCAGACCAGCCTCTGCGATCGTCGCTCCAATAGAGTCTCCTGTGCGAGCTTGCACCGTCACGCTGCCGCCAGGGCCTGGCATGACAGTAAAATCGGCCGCCTGACGTGTCAGGAGGGCTGTGTAGTCGCCTGGGACACTGGTCGGCAATTTGGAAAATGGAATGATGTTTGCTGTATCTGTTCCTGTCATACGCATTCTCCTTACAGTTGAAGAACGTTACTTTTGCTCAGCTTTCTTCATCTGGGCGATCTTTTCTTGTAGCTCTTTCTCGAGGGCCGCACGCATCAGCATGGCCCGCTCTTTGACGATAGCGTACTGTGGTTGGTCACCAGCCGCGCTGATTGCCATTCCTAACGAAAAGATAGCCAACGTGGGCACTTCCAGCTGGATGTAGCAGTCGGCCGCATGAAAGTGGGGAAGTGGGTTGGTGGCATCAATGGTGCCGCACAACAGATAGATGTTGGCGGCGTTGCTGTAATCTTTCATCCGATGAAAACAGGCTGCCAGCCCCAAGATATACTTGGCTGTCATGTAGTCCAGAAGCATCAGTAGCCGGAATATGTAGGAGGCTTCCTTGTATCGCCCCTGGTTGTACAAATTGTACGCTTGGCTGTAGATCGCCTCCATGGTGTCGTCGCCTAGTTGGAGGGCATGTTTTGGCATCATGCCTTTATTGGCGGCCTCTGAGAGGAGAGCCATGATGGTGTCGGTGGCAGGACCTGACGCAAGCGATGTCATCGAGGCGATTTTCTCTCCGACACGAGCTGAGGTCATCTCGTTGTACTCTTTCTGAAACTGCTCCAGTTGTTCTTGGAGTGAGGGTTTTTTGGGTGTTTCTTGTGCCATGCTTTGTATCTCCTCTTTGCACTTTCCCCCTCTATACCCTTTTTGTTCAATAAATTCCTAATATTATTTGAAAATGGCCTGTATAATTGTTGCCATCTGTTGGATGGCGCTTTTTAATATTTTGTTTGTCATCTCACGCGAGCTCGTGGCAGCCTGGACGACCTGTTGCTGTTGTGAGGACTTATCTCCAATCAGCTGCTGCTCTGCTTCCGCCTGTCCGATGTATGTGTTGAGCGTTTTGTTGTACTGATCGCGTGCCTGTTGGAGGTTGTTGAGGGCGGCGAGCCACGTTTGATCCGTCGTATCAGGAGAGAGCTTGTACGCTAAAATACCAACAGGTCGTACGTCAGGGTTTTTCAACGTATCCGGAGTCAGTTCGCTGGTTCCCCACGGAATTTTAATATTTCGCTTTGCTATATCGTACGCTTGCTCAATATCCGATCCTTTCTGCTCATCTGAGGTCAGCTGGGCTGTGCTTATTTCTACCATATTGTTGAGTTTAGCCCACGCATAGACAGTTAAGAAAGCGGAGTCCATAGCGCCTTGAGCTTGAGCGAAAGTGGTTGTAGAGATTGGTATGGGGCCGGATGAAACGTTATAGCTATTCAATGTGTCCCAACCGCCTGTCTCCATATTATGCCCTTCTTGCGTGAAAGTAGCTGTGGCAGTACAGGTTCCATTCCCGTTGTTGGTTATAGTCATGGTCGCATGGTTGCGATCTTCTAGGTCCAATAAAGAGGGAGAGCTAATCGGCCATGCATCGCTGTAAATGTCGAATGAGGATGTTGATTGGTTTTGACGAAAGACCTGATCGGTAAGGTACTGGGAGATGTCATCGACACTAATATTCATGTAGCCTAGAGTAAACTGCGTGGCATCTGTTGCTGAGGAATGGATTTGGGTTTGGGTGGCATCGGCGGTACTGGCTGGGTAGGAAGGGGAGACTTTTCGTGAATCGCCCTGTGTGTAGATAGTCCCTGTTCCGATGTACATGGTGGTCTTTGCCATCATGTCTGTGTAGGTTTTCTCTTTCTGTGACAAGAAGTTGAGGACAGCAGAGGTTGCAATCTCATTGGTAGTCACCGTATTGAGCAGGGTGAGGAGGATGTCGTAGACGCTGTAGACAAGGTGTCGTTGGGAGATTTCTTCGGGTGAGAGGGCGTTCGACTCTTCGGATATCCGAATATCCATTGTTTTTTGCGCCAGGAACTGGAGGTAGAGCGCATTGAGTTGATCTGGCGTCTGTTTTTGACTCTCTGGGATAGAGGCCAGCATGGTGGCAAATTGGGAGAGCAAAACCCCTCCTGCTGCAGTGAGCTGGCCGTTCTGGTATGGATCCTGCCCATTGTAGTAGTTGATGGTAAACTCTTGAAATTGGCTTGGTATACTCATACAAAAAAGCTCCTTTAGTGAAACATGGCAGAGACAAGTGTTGTCAGCGTATCGACGATCGATTTGAGTAAATCGGCCTGCGCTTGAATAGATTGCTGGATCTGGCTGACAACCGTTTGGGTCTGTTGTGAATAGGAACTGACAATGTCGGCTTTGCTTTTGGCTGTGGTGAGGAAGAGCTGGAGTTGGGCGTTGACTTGGGAGCGATACTGGTACTCTTGGTTGCGTAGAGTCGCAAGGGCGTTCGAAGATC
>JAJZPP010000032.1 GCA_021811115.1 bacterium
TTAGCGATCTTGTTGAGCGAGCGCTTTCGGAACAATCGCTTTTAATGGCTCTGGCTGGCAAAGAAAAACGTGATCTGAAAAGTGAAGAGGCTAAGGGCAAGATTGACAAGATCGTGGTGGGTAAGATGAATTTTACAAATGTAGGCGAACATTTAGCAACAATCGTCGAGGCCAACAAGACTCTGAAGGAATTGTTAAAGAGTAACACGGATAAAGCAGTGGTTGAGGGTCTTGAGGGGCTTGAATGGCTCAGGAAAGCTCAGGACGCTAATGATGCGTTGCAACCGCTTTTCTCTGATTTGGTTAATCAATCCGATAAGGTTCAGCAGATGCAACTACACTTCGCGTGGGGGTGTTTAGCGTTGCGCCAGGCATCGAAAGGAACCTTCAATGTGAAAGAAAAATTTTATTCTGTCTCTGACACCAAAAAACTTTATATGACAATGAATGGACGGAATGAAAAAGAGCTGATTACACAGGCTGTTTGGGAAAAATGGCATGCTGATCATGGGAAGAAGGCTACGAAGACCGCAGCTGAATTTTTGAAACTGGACGGCATGGGTCGACGTGCATATTTGGCTTCCATTTTACGCCAAGTTCCAAGCTAATCCAAGCAAGACAGAAAAAGTGAGAATGGTTATGACGATATGTCCTGTGAGAATGGAGAAAGATGATGCTAGGCTGATTTACCAGTGGAGGCGTGAGGTAGAGCCACACGCCGTTCTTCACAAACCATATCCGACATTTGAATCTTTTTTTGACCATTTTCGCTCCGACTATTTTCAGGTTGGAGAGCTTCCTCCCTTTTTCTTGGTTCATGAAGGAAAAAAGGTGGCTGCCATTCGCTTTCGTCCCTACCAATATGCCGACAGTCGCTCCTTTGTGCGCACATACGAAATTTCCCTTCTTGTTGCCCCAGAAGAGCAAAAGAAAGGGTTTGGTCTGACGGCGCTCAAAGAGGCCGCCACAATGGCTCGTGAGCAGGGTGTCCATGAACTGGTCGCCCTCATCCATCCAGAGAACCTGCCGTCAGCAAAGGTTTTTCGGAAGGCGGGCTATTCGTCTGTGGAGTCGCGATTGGTGGTTGTAGATACCTTGGAAGGGCATCATGAGTATGAACTCAATGTGTACTCGTGCCGCCTCGCCACAAGGCCGGCGCTTCCCCACGTGTTCTTGGTCGCGGAGATAGGCTCAAATTGGAAGGTCGGGACGCGGGAACAGAATCGAGAAATGGCTCGTCGCCTCGTGGAGAGCGCCGCTGTTGCAGGCGTTGATGCGGTCAAATTCCAAACCTTTCGTGCTGAATCTGTCTACGCCCCAGCGGCAGGCCAATCAGGCTACCTTGCCGAGTTGGGGATACAGCGCGACATTCACGATATTTTCCGCGAGTTGGAAATGGATTATGAGGATCTTGCCTTCCTCGCACAGCTGGCGCAAGATTCTGGGCTTGCTTTTATGTCCACTCCGTTTTCTGTGGAAGATTTTACTGCAGTCGATCCGTACGTCGCCTTCCACAAGGTGGCTTCTTACGAAACCTGCCACATCCAATTGCTCGAGAAAATGGCCCACTCTAAAAAGCCTCTCTTCGTATCGACAGGAGCCTCTTTTATCCAGGAGGTAGCTTTTGCGGTCAATACCCTCCGATCGTTTGGCTGTGAGGATATTACCTTACTGCAGTGTACCGCCGCCTATCCGGCCGATCCCTCTTTTATGAACCTGCGGGCTATGCTCACGCTCCACGCTGCGTTCGGGCTGCCTGTAGGCCTCTCAGACCATAGCCTGGATGCGGTGACAGCTCCTATTCTTGCCGTTGCGTACGGCGCCAGCGTCATTGAGAAGCACATCACGATGGATCGGACCCTCCCAGGGCCTGATCAACAGTTTGCCATTGAGCCGCGGGAGCTGGCACTGTTTGTTGAAAAGGTACGGATGGCGGAAAAAATGGTCGGGAGCGGCTGGAAGGGGGTGCTCGCTCAAGAAGAGGAGCTCTTCCGCTTTGCCAAACGGGCTATCCAAGCGACCTGTCCGATTCAAAAGGGGGAGGCGTGTCGGCTCGGGAAAAATATGGCCATCTTACGGCCAGGCAATAATGTGAAGGGGGCTCACCCTTCACAGCTTCCTGCTCTTGAAGGAAAGAGGGCGAACAGAGCTCTTGAGGCTGGAGAGGGGATTGGCATTGGAGATGTGGTGTGAGCCGGTTGTACCGATTCTGTTTAGTGCCAGAAGTAGAGGTGAGGCTCTCTTCGTCCGCGGTACGACCCACTCCTCCAGAGTTACGAAAAAGAGTCGATGGATTGTGGGAGGCAGGACAGCAGTCTCGGTGGTTGTTTGACGGATTGTGTTTTTCTGTCACCTCAATCAGCGCCTCCCTGATTAAGGGAGAGCTAGTTTCCTATCGCGCATGGTACGCCTCCACCCAAGATCGTTCGTTGGCTAAAAAGCTGGCTATTTTTCCACTGGCTGTCAGTGGACACACCATGAATGGCAATCGTGTTCTTGTAGGCCGCCGCTCACCACGGCTGGCCAGCTATGCCGGGTGGTATGAGTGCGTTCCATCGGGGACATTTAGTGATGCGACCTGTTCTATAGCAAAACTCATTACAACAGAGCTTGAAGAGGAGGCAGGGCTTTCTTCCTCCATTTCTTCGATACAACCCCTCGCACTTTATTGGTCACCAGAGGACAATAGTTGGGATATCCATGTGGATATTTTTGTGGACAAAGCCCCTCAACAGATCACCTCTCCTTCGGGGGAGTATGATCGGCTGTTTTGGGCCGATCCTTCGGAGAATTTTGAGGGAGAGTGGGTTCCATTGTCAAAAGAATTTTTGAGGATACGGTCGTGAACGTAAAAGATATTCCAACCATCTACAGGACGCTCCACCAGTTAGAAAAGCCATTTAGAGTCCTCAAGATTGAGTGTAAGGATGATTTTTTTCGTGAAGATTGCGCTGAAAAGTACATCGATTTTTGGAAGCGGTATACGACCAATGGCGAGATTCGTCGTGTCTCTGGGGCTGATTTTATGGCGTGTGGTGAGAGAGGAGAGTTCGCTCCATCCCTTTTTTCTGTAAAGACGCTGTGGGTCATTGAAGGAGCCGGAAGCCTGAAAGGGCAGAAAACAGAAAGCTTCTGCTCGTATATCCAAACGGCTCACGACGATGCCTTTTTTGTGTGCATTGAGAAGGATGGTTCCCTGAAACAGTTGGAGGCAGATGGAGTAATTTCCTTCCCAACGTTAAAGCCGTGGGAGCGGCAGCAGTGGCTGGTCAAGTGGATAGAAGGGTATGCCAAAAAACAGGGCAAGGCGATTGCGAGCGACGCGGCGAACCGGCTCGCCGCTGCCTTCTCAGACGACCGACATGCCCTCACAAGTGAGTTAGAAAAGCTCTGTCTCTACCGGCTCAATGAGAGTACCATTACCCTCTCAGATGTTCAGGCTATTGGTGCGATCGAGTTGCAGCCCACCATGTGGCAGCTGATCGATGGGCTTCTGAAAAAGGATGCTCCTCTGGTCGCCTCGTGCCTGCAGGCGGCCGATATGAATGATATTGGGCTTCTCCGCTTTGTAAAAAATCAACTACAAAAACTCATTGTTGCGGCGCAGGAGAACGCGGCCGTCTCGTTCAAATCACAAGAAAGGCAGATTGCCTGTATCCGGAAACTTGGGGCCCACACGGTTATCGGATGGATCAACCGCCTTGAACGAGAGGATGTGAATATTCGTGCTGGGAAGGAAGAAACTGGCTCTTTACTCCCACTCTTTCTCTCGTTCTGTGGGTGATGCGTGGGGTGTGACAAACTGTGACAAACAAAGTAGAGGGCCGATACCCGAACCGGTCCAAAAATGTTCCCCCTCATTTCATGCATATCAAGCTGAGGAAAAGTTGCCAGTTTGTCACGCCAGGTGATGCGCACGCTCGCTATTTTCACCGATGCAAATAAGGTGGGTCGCTATTTTCGTTTTTAGCGTTTTTCGAAAATAACAAAAAGAGTATTCTCTTAATTTTCAAAGGATCTCCATGGATATTATGAATTCGCCCTCGGGTCGCGTGGTAACGACTTTGACAGGGTATCAAGCCTTTATCCCCAATCCCTTACCACCTCAGCTGGTGTGGAATGATGCACTCGTAACCACCCTTTCTCGTGCCGATCATGTGCTAGGAATGTTGTCCAGAGAGGGTGTTCGATTGCCAAATCCCCATCTCCTCATGCGGCCATTTATCGTTCGAGAGGCTGTCCTCTCAAGTAAAATTGAGGGGACTCAAGCGACTCTTGGGGAAATATTGGCACAGGAAGCAGGAGTACAAGTCGATCGGAATCCGGATGATATCCGTGAAGTTCAGAATTATATTACGGCTCTTGAGCACGGAGTCAATCGCCTTCAGGATCTTCCATTATGCCTGAGGCTGCTGAAAGAAATTCATGAAAAACTGATGCGAGGTGTTCGGGGAGATCATGCGACGCCTGGTGAATTTCGTCATTCCCAGAATTGGATTGGAACTCCAGGGTGTACCTTAACCACAGCAAAATATGTACCGCCTACTCCCGAAGAATTGATGAATTGCTTGAGTGCCTTTGAGAAATTTTTGCATTTTAAGCAGTTGCCCCCACTCATTCACATTGCCATGTGCCATTACCAATTCGAAGCGATTCACCCATTCTTAGATGGTAATGGTCGTATTGGTCGATTGCTGATCACACTACTCCTTATTGAAAGAAAATTACTGCTGAACCCGGTTTTGTATCTCAGTGCCTTTTTCGAAGCAACGAGGGATGAATACTATAGGCAACTGTACAGTGTGAGTAGCAATGGGACTTGGAATGAATGGATTTTATATTTTTTACAGGGGGTCACGATACAAGCGTCGGATGTGTTGTCACGAGCCGAGAGAATTAACGCGTTGATTGTAGACTGGCAAATACTGGTTGGGCAATCTGCCGGAGTTGCCCACCTCGTTGTCAAACAACTCGCCGTTAACCCGTATCTTACAGTGAAAAAAGCCTCCGAAACACTGGGGGTTTCTTTTACGACGGCACACAGGGCTATAAGCAAGCTTGAGAATCTTGGGATACTTTCACAAATTTCCACAGGCAAACGAGACCGAGTGTATTGTGCTACCGATATTTTACGTATTCTTGAGGAGCCAACGAGAATTAGAGAGGAGACCGGGTGCGGCAATTGCTCAGATGCGAACCCTGGCTATTTTCACCGATGCAAATAAGAAAGGTCGCTATTTTCGTTTTTAGCGTTTTTCGAAAATAAAAAAAAGAGTATATTATGCCACTTTACTTACTTCCCAATGTCTTTGCTGACGACCAACCGACCCACCTCCTCCTTCCAGAGGGGCTCAACTCACTTGTGGCAACCCTTGATGGGTTGATCGCTGAGAGTGAGCGGACCGGGCGACGGTACCTGATGAAGCTCTTGGAAAAGGCTCCCTTAGCTCGCCAGATGCCTATCTATTTACTCAATGAGCATTCAAAACAGGATGACTATAAAGCGCTGTCGGACCTCATCTCGTCAGGTAAAACATTCGGCCTCATCAGCGATGCGGGCATGCCCGGTATTGCCGATCCTGGCAGTCGCCTGGTGAAACTCCTGCGGAAGATGGGTTGTAGCCAGATCAGGGCGATCCCAGGCCCCTCGTCAGTTATTCTAGCGCTCATCAGCTCAGGTCTTGTCTCCACGCCATTTACCTTCCATGGGTATGCTCCAAAAGAGCCTGATCAGCGCAAAAAGCTGCTCAAGCGCATCGAGAGAGAAGAGGGGACCCACATTTTCATCGAGGCTCCCTATCGAAATCGCGTCCTCTTTTCTGATTGCCTGGCGACGCTTTCACCGTCAACACGCCTGTGCCTGGCCGCCAATATGACCTTGAAGGATGAGTGGGTTTTGGTACGCACGATTCAGGCGTGGAAAACAGCGCCACAACCGGAGATCCATAAGGTTCCGATAGTCTTTTTGATTCAGCCCCTCTTCGGATGACGGCTTTTGGTGGCATGTCTTGCAGAGGGTTGTCGATGGGCTTTTGGCGCCTCTTTTCGAGCCGCCTTCGCTTCCGTTTTATGCTCCATGATCCTTCTGATGGCCTTTTTCGGTGAGATTTCCCCTTTTCTGAGTGTGGGTTTCTTGGCCGCTTCGCTTTGAATAAGGTCGATTGCTGCTATGGCCGCTTGGTTCAACTTTCTCACATTGAGGAACTCTTTGACAGCGGTTGTCAATTTTGAGACCTGTTGGAACATGTCGTATAGGCGCAGGGAGGCGGAAAGAGGAGGTTTGCCTGCTTCATAGAGCGTAATGGCCACTTCAGGCAGAATCCGTTCTGCGACTGTGGGAACGACCTGCTTGAGCGCCTCTACAGCCACCGTTTGAACCACTTTCTCTTTTTTCCCTTTCACGCCCTTTGTCGCTACTTCGAGCCCAAGGGCCGTCTCTTCGAGTGCAGCAGAACCTCCTGCCGTTTCGGTCACCTGTTCTTTCACGAACTGTCTTACCGTACTGATCAAGAGCGTACCTGTCTGCGCAGCCGCCTTATGCTCTGGGCTTATTTGCATCTTTTGGATTTTTTCTTTCGATACAGGGGTTGTGAGGTAATCGTAGACGGCTCGAGCCGCTTTCCCTCCTCCTGTCGCGACAGCCGTTATCCCTCCGACCACAGGTCCTCCGACGACAGTGGCCACAACCGGCATGATGTCTACGGCCACTTTGATAATCTTGCCCACTTCATCTCTATACTCCCGAACCGTGGCCGTAAATCCTTGTTCAGGATTGGGAAAAATAAGTTGAGTTAGTTTGGACGCTAAATCTCCAAAATAGTTCACACATCCTCCACCCTTGTTTTTTCGCAACTGCTCATAAAGTTGAGGTAGCCAGCGGATTCG
>JAJZPP010000033.1 GCA_021811115.1 bacterium
CAAGTCCCTGCAGAAGAAAAAGAAGAACCGATTCCACGTGTAGAACCGATTCCACGTGTAGAACTGTCCGGTAGTGAGTTCTTAGACGCCGCAGGATCTGGTATCCTCAGCGATTATGATGGTTCCGTAGAACAGCTGGCGGCAGGCCTCTTTGAAAGCGGAACAGATCTATATTTATCTTTTGACGCCAGCGTATATTCTCGTGGAAATTCTACTACCACAGACCCTCCTTCCTCACAAGTTGACAAATCTTTAGTGATTACTCATACATGTACCTATTTTAGCGATTGGCTTATTGATCAAATAGGTGCGTCAAAAACACCAGACGAGGCGATACGAAAATGCCGATTTTTAGCAGATGTGGCGGAAAAATGTTTTGAAAAAGGAGACTATCAAAGCTACATAACTATTAGTACCGCATTACTTTCTTCCTCAGTAATGAATATAATGATCAATTCTGAGAAAGGCCAAGAAATTGACAAAACGATTCGGGGATCAAAAAAATCTTTGCTAGAAATAACAAACAAAATGCAAACCCTCACAGCCCAGAACTACCAGCTGCTACGTAATCCTTATGCTGAACGAGATAAAAAAGAGACTCCATTCATCCCCTTTTTAGGAATCTACGACACGGATATGACTAAGACCTTTGAGAAGAGACAACGGGCAATGTCGGGATTGAGAGTTCAACCCATCGGCCAAATGGCAGCTGAAAATCGTGCCAGACAAGTACGATTACGAGCAGCCACTGCAACAAGAGGGCAAAGACTAGGGATCAAGGAATTCGAGGAGCGGCGAAGTCGGGCGGAAACCGAGAAAAAACCAGTTCTCACTGCAGAGAAAATTGCAGTTCTACATACAGAGCAAAATAAAATAGACCGCGAGAGACAGGAAGGAGCCAGAAGGCTGTTCCCTCCAAAAGAAAAACAACAAGGATCGAAAATGTAAAGAAAGTGGTTGTGCTCCTTGCCGTCAATGGTTAATCTTGGGAGGCTCTTGGTAAAAGATTCAAGGAAGCTATATGGACATAACCACACTTGAAAAAGTCTCCGATTTTGAATGGATCATCCAACAGACCGGCGAGATGAGAGTGCCCGGCATCCTATACGCCGATGAACAGCTCATCTCAGAGATGGACGAGAAAGTGCGCGAGCAGGTCATGCACGTCGCCGCCCTCCCAGGTATCGTCAAAGCCTCTTTTGCTATGCCTGATGCCCACTGGGGGTATGGATTTCCCATTGGGGGGGTCGCCGCCTTTGACCCCTCCAATGGAGGGGTTGTCTCTGCAGGGGGCGTTGGATTTGACATCTCGTGCGGCGTCCGCACCATGCTCACAGGCATGACTGCCGCTGAGTTTGCTCCGTATAAAGACAACATTGCCCACGCCCTCTTCCGCAACATCCCCGCTGGTGTTGGGAGCACAGGGGAGATTCGACTCTCCCCGAACGAGATGGATGGGCTCCTCCTCAATGGCGCTGCATGGGCTGTCCACCATGGCTATGGAACAGCTGCCGACCTGGAACGGATTGAGAACCATGGAAAGGCGCCTGGTGCTGACCCTACGGCTGTCTCAGAACATGCGAAGAAGCGGCAGCAAGACGAGATGGGAACGCTCGGATCTGGCAACCACTACCTTGAGATCCAGGAGATTAAAGAGATTTACGATGAGGAGATTGCGGCTGCGTACGGCCTTGCGCTGCATGAACTGGTCATATCGATCCACTGTGGCTCCAGAGGGCTTGGCCACCAAGTGGCAACAGAGTATTCTCAGAAAATGCTCCTCGTCACAAAAGAGCTTGGTATCCTGCTGGGCGATAGGGAGCTTGCCTGCGCTCCCATCCTCTCCCCTACAGGCCAAGCGTACCTCGGGGCAATGCGTGCCGGCATCAACTGTGCGCTGGCCAATAGACAGATCCTCACCCACCTCATCCGCCAGACGTTTAAGACTTTTCTGCCCCACCTCGAGCTTCCTCTCCTCTACGATGTCTCCCACAATACGTGCTTAGAAGAGGAGCATATGATTGATGCAACTACGAAAAAGCTCTTCGTCCATCGGAAAGGGGCCACCCGCGCCTTTGGCCCAGGCCACCCCGAGCTGACCGCCTCCTTACGCCCCTTTGGGCAGCCTGTCCTCATCGGCGGCTCTATGGGAACCGCCTCATACATTCTTGCGGGCACTACGCAGAGCGCCACTCGCGCCTTCTCATCAGCCTGTCATGGCGCTGGAAGACAGATGAGCCGAACCCAGGCGCTCAAACACTGGCGTGGGAGGGAAGTCGTGGACGACTTGGCCCACAAGGGCACGACGATCCTCACCAGGTCATATCGTGGAGTGGCCGAAGAGGCTCCAGATGCCTACAAGAACGTGAATGCTGTTGTAGAAGCTACCCACAGGGCAGGATTGGCCAAAAAAATCGCACGACTTGCCCCGATAGTCTGTGTCAAGGGATAAAAGGGAATGATTCGGCACGTTTCAATCAGTATTGTTGGCATGGTGCAAGGCATCTGCTTCCGTCACTATGCGAAAGTGATGGCAGAACGGCTGAGGGTAACAGGATGGATTGCCAACCTTTCTGATGGATCGGTCCAGATTGAAGCGGAAGGAGAGGATGAGCCACTTTGCCAGCTCATCGATTGGTGTCACCATGGCCCTCGAGGAGCCATGGTGGAGACCGTGGTAACGAGCTACTCTCCAATGCTTAAGAATTATTCCGGCTTTGAGATTCGGTACTCTTGGTAGCCTGTGTCATAATGATCGGAATCTGTTTGAATGGGTCTTTCAGCGAACAATACCGGCCAATATCCGCCATGAGGGAACTCCATTCATTGCTGGTAGCCCGTCTTGCAGCTAAAAACTTCAGAAACACCATGGAAAAAAATCCGCCCTCAGGTCTTTTTTGACGTATCGCATACGCATCTCTTTCATGGGGCCTGGAACAGACTGTGACGACCCCTTGTGATTGGAGAAAGAGCTTTCTTAGCCCTACAGAAGCGCCCTTTTTGGGGAACAGTTTGGGGATGCTAAACTCCTTGGGTGTACTATCAATCAATTTGTCGTAGCAATCAAAAAGGACACAGGTGAGGCGTGGATTCCTCCTCTGGATCCTGGCTGCAATACTCTCCTCGCTATCTGCCAGCTTCAATGTTCTCGTAAAGTGAGGGTACGCGATTGCAGGCCATGGCGAGTTAGTCCCCGGAACATATGCCCCCTTGCCAGAATAGTACAGGAAGGCCGTATCGCACGAGGCTGGTGGGATAGACTGAATCCATTTATCTAACGCCTTGGGAGAAAGGCCATTTGCCTTCTGCACTTGCAACGTTAGCTTGATGTGGGCGCACTTGGCTATGTTGCGCAGACTCTTCTCCATACGTCTGGCATCAGCCCCGTACGAGGCTCCCAGCTCCGAAGAGGCCTTATCATAAACAATCAGCGCCCGCATACTGCCGCTATTCTCCTTAGCCAAAAGCGAGAACTCTTGCACAACAAGTGCTGTAAGAAAAAGAAACGATCTCATGCTGCCTCCATAAATATGGCCCTACAGATAGTTGTAGAGCCTCCCACCAAAAATGAACTTTGATGCTATCTTTGTGAAACAGCTTTTGTCAAGGATAACCTTTCAGCAGGGTGCAATCAAAAGCGTGGGATTGAGGAACCAGTACCATTTTAAAAAAATTCAATTCTTTCATCATGCGTATCAGGCAAATCCTTCATATCATGGATTCTTTGCTCGAGAGGAGGTAACCTGAAAATCTACTCGGAATCACAGACCTTTCAGCAACCGAGGCAGATGGGCTGTCAAATACAGCGGAACCGCGAGAATAGATCCATCCCAGGAAAGAGGCTCCTGAGAAATCTTGATGCCAACCGGAGCCTTTTTCTCCTCCATGAAGAGGCGTAGGGACTTCAACTTCCCAGCCTTTCCCGCCTTCACCTCAACTGGATATACCTTCCCCTCATTGACAAAGAGGTAATCGACTTCGGAGACGCCATGATCCCGCGTCCAGAAGAAGAGATGGGTGTCCAGAAGAGGGTCTGAGGCCGCCACCAACTCCTGTCCAACAAATTGCTCCGCCAGCGGTCCTGCCATGAGCCCAGAAGTGTCTGGTCCAGCCATTACAGGAGCCATCCGGCCACCTTCTACCCCCATCACTTGGCTGACAAGCCCAATGTCAAGAAAGAGCAATTTGAAGATCGTCTCCTTTAAGCCAGCTAAGAGCGGAAGCCCCCCTGCTGACGTGGCAGAAATAGGCTGTAACAGCCCGGCCCTCCGGAGCAGTTCCATCGCCAGCTTCATTTCACGAGCCGGATTGGGAAGATCTGGATCGATGCGACTGTATTTGACATGAGTCCCAATCAATCGAGGAATGTGGGCAAAAATGGTCTTCAAATACCGGCACTGCGATTTTTGAGCATACTTCCCAAAATCTGCTTCGAAAGAGTCCCATAAGGCCTTCTGAGCATATTGCACTTCGAGCAGTGATCCAGTTTTCAGAAGGGCGAGTGATGATACAGGCATACCACCAACAAAAAAGTACTCCCGTAATCTCTCCAAGAGCAGGTTATGAAAAACGAGCGGCGGTGGATTGTTGCCATTAAATGAGGCTAAAGCCTCTTGTAGTCGCTCATCTCCTCGAGCTAGCAAAAATTCTTCGAATGACAGAGGATGCATCGTCGCAAACTGAACCCTTCCCACGGGAAAGGAAAAATCCTCTTCTTTGATGGCAAATTCAATGAGGGAGCCCGCTGCAATCACATGGAGCTCCGGCATTTCCTCCTTGAAGTATCGGAGGGATTGGAGCGCTCTTGGGCACTGCTGGATCTCATCGAAAAAGAGCAATGTTGTGCCAGGAATAATCGGTTGCTGTGTGGTGAGATCAATCTTATTGAGAATGGAACGGGGCTCCAATATATCAAAACAATCCTTAAAAATTGGAGTTGACTCGAAATTGACGCAGATCGTCTTTTGAAAAAAATCGCGCCCAAACGCTTGAATACTAAAAGTCTTCCCTACCTGCCGAGCGCCTCTGACAATGAGCGGCGTTCTCAACGGACTCTCTTTCCATTTGAGGAGCGTGTTTGTAAAGAACCTTTTCATAATTGTATGAAATACCATGGTGTTTTATACAACTTATGTATACTTTATGGCCATGTTTTATACAAGCGCTCATCGGAATGCGGCCAACGCTCTCTTGCGGCCTTCCTCAAGATCGATGATCGGTTTGGGATACTCCCTTCCCAAGGAGATACCCGCCTCTGCCAGCACATCGCCAGGCGCTTCCCACGGCGCGTGGATCCACTCGGGAGGTAATGCCTTGAGCTCAGGAACATGCTTGCGGATATACGTGCCATCGGGATCAAACCGTTTCGACTGGATTACAGGGTTAAAAATCCGGAAGAAGGGCGCCCCATCCACGCCACAGCCGGCTACCCACTGCCAATTAAAAGAATTATTGGCAAGGTCGGCATCGACCAGCGTATCCCAGAACCACGCCATCCCCTCTTCCCATGAGTGCAGAAGATGCTTCACAAGGAACGAAGCGACAATCAGGCGAACCCGATTATGAATCCATCCTGTCTCCCACAACTGACGCATCCCAGCATCCACAATCGGAATGCCGGTCTTCCCCTCCTGCCACCTCTTTACGGCCGCCCCATTCTTTTGCCACTTAACGGTCTGAAATTCCTCACGGAATGGCGTGTGGGCAATTGTGGGAAAATGGTAGAGCACGGCATGGGCAAACTCTCGCCATCCCAATTGACGCAAGAACGCCTCACCAGGAGACGAGCAGGCCGGATGGCGGATGTACCGCTCATGGGCCAAAATCATGTTCCAGATGCGGCGTGGAGAGATTTCTCCAAAGTGTAAGTAGGGCGACAGATGGGAAGTCACATCATCGGCTGGGACATCTCTTTTGGTATCGTACCAGCGCAGCGAGTGGAGGCAAAACTGTTCCAATGTGTGGAGCGCACTCTCTTCGCCAGGATGCCATATATCTAAAATCTTTTTTGGCCAATGGAGTAATTTTGAGGTCAAGGGCAGCTCCTCAGGCGAAAGGGAGTAGATATCCGCCGCAAACGGCTTTGCTGGGTACGGCTCTGGCGCCTCTGCCACGTCGGGACACGCCTTTTGGAACGCCTGCCAATAGGGCGTGAAGACTAAAAAGGGGGATCCTTTCTTCGTAAGGAGTTGGCACGGTTCCACAAGGAGGTTACCGCGGCATGTCAAAACCTCCACGCCTATCTCTTGGAAAACATCTCGCACTTCCGTATCCATCTCAACCCCATCAGGCTCGTACCGCCTATTCCACATGAGGTGGGAGGCGAGCGTCTCCCGGTGGAGAGACTTGAGCACTTCAAGCGGCGAACCAGAGCGGATCACCCAGCCAAACCCTCGTCGTTTTGCCTCCTCGCCGAAACGGGCCAGTGAGTGCTCCAACCAGACACGAGATGCCTCTCCGAGAGCAGAGGGCCCTTTATCGAGTGGGTCAAAAATATAGACGAGGAGGACGGGATGGCCTCTTAAAGCCGCCTCATAAAGGGCTGCATTATCATGGAAGCGTAGATCATTTCGGATCCATACAAGAACGGGCCTCTCCATCACTCCCTCTCTGTCACATACACTGATCTTGACACTAGCAAAATTATGACTTTTCTGTCCCTTACTACTATAGCAAGTGCTCAATAAGTTGAGGTAAGGACCCCGGAGGGGACCCCCCTTACCTCAACTTTTTCAGCACTGTGTTCTCAAGCCTGTTCGTTAAAGCTTGATTGAGGGAACGGAACAGGAGGGGATGTGGTGGCTGCCAGCGCCCTTTCGCGAATGATAATCGCCAATCGAGGAATCTCATATCGCCCACGCACCCTGTCTTCCAAAAAAGAT
>JAJZPP010000034.1:0-3539 GCA_021811115.1 bacterium
ATGGTATACAAAGTTTAATCTGCAAAAAAATACATGCCATCTATTCAAGGGATTTAAGGGATGTTGTACTAGCCTCTGCGCTGATGAAAAGAAAAACGGTTGTTAATTGTACCCCAAGGATAGCGAGCACTTGCCCATTTAATGTGGTTTACTATAGCGTCATTGGCGTGAACCAATCAAGTTATTATGATCGAAGTACGTTGTCCATTTTGTAAGTCTCTCTTTAAACGGGCCTCCGAACGCGAGGAGAAGCATCCGATCATCTTCTGCGCCTACTGCGGGGCCCGCATTCGCCCAACCGATGCCCTCGCCACCGTCGACCAGAATGCCATCATGCTCAAAGAACATGCCCCCCTCGAAGGAGAGGTGATCGGGAGCATCGGCCACTTTCTCCTGCTAAAAAGCATTGGACGCGGCGGCATGGGCGAGGTGTTCCTCGCCTTCGATACGATAAGTGGACGCAGAGTGGCTTTAAAGCGCATCCGACCAGACCTGCTGGCTAGTCCCCAACTCAAGAGCCGGTTCGTCCGAGAGGCCAGAATCACCAGCCAGCTCATCCACCCTTCCATCATCCCCATCTACAACCTCCACATAGAGCCTGACCTGGTCTACTACACCATGCCGTTTGTGGCCGGAGAGACGCTGAAAACGGTTCTTGCCAAGGCGGCAGAGCAAGAGGCTCACGATATCCGCACCGCCATTCCGCCGCTTATCCGAATCTTCCTCGGCGTTCTCCAAGCGGTCGCCTACGCCCACTCACGAGGCGTCTTGCATCGGGATATTAAGCCTGAAAACATCATTATCGGAACCTATGGACAGGTTATCATCCTCGACTGGGGACTCACCAAACTGCTTGAGGAGGTTGAAGAGGAGAGCTCCGACGTAGAAAAAGAGATGGCCCGGCTGACGCGTTTGGGTAAACCGGTCGGCACCGTCCCGTACATGGCTCCAGAACGGGTCCAGGGAAAACCGGCTTCCAAGAAAACCGATATTTACGCCCTAGGAGTGATGCTCTACCAAATTCTCACCCTGAAACTGCCGTTCGCAAGAAAGAATATGAAGCATTTCATGGAGATATGGGAAACAGAAAAATTAGTGCCTCCTGAGGTCAGGGCCCCCTACCGAGATGTCCCACAGGCACTCTCTGAGATAGTAAAAAAATGTCTTGCGCCCAATCCAGAAGACCGCTACGACTCCTGCGATGAGCTCATCAGCCATATTGAGAGCTACCTGGAAGGTCGCTCTGAATGGTTCCACGTTGCCTCGCTCCAGATGGAGCGGAAGAGTGACTGGGAGTTTCAGGAGAATGTGCTCCTTGCAGAACACGTAGCCCTCACCAGCGCCACAGAGCTGACAGACTGGTACAGCCTCATGATCTCTTCTGCCAGTTTTGCCGAGAATGTGCGGCTCGATGCCTCGATAACTGTTGGTCCCTCCTGCTCGGGGATTGGGTTTATCCTCTGCAGCCCCAGCGCAGGCATGCGACGGACCTTAATCGACGGCTACTGTTTATGGATCTCAACGGCCGCAGAGCGGGCCAGGCCAACGACGCTCTTTCGCTCATCCACCTGCGTTGTAGAAGCCCCAGATGTTGTTCTGAAGGCTGCCACCCACCAGATTCGGCTCGAAAAGATCGATCAGACGATCAAGCTCTTCCTCGATGGCGTCCTCCAGCTCTCCTACACAAGCCACATCCCAGTCGTGGGGACTCATATTGGCATCCTCTCACAGGACGCTAACTTTGAGCTTGCGTCGTGCGCCATCTCCACGGGAAGCCAGAATATTATGGTCAACTGCCTGGCGGTTCCCGACGCCTTCCTGACGAGCCATAATTTCGAGCGAGCGCTCGCTGAGTATCGACGTGTAGGGGTTGTCTTTTCGGGCAGGGCCGAAGGGCGCGAAGCGCTCTTTCGTGCCGGCGTCACCCTCCTCGAGCAGGGAAAGGCGAAGAGCGATCCGAAGGAACGGGACCACTATTTTGACCTGGCGAGCCACCAGTTTCACACGCTTAAAGAGACTCCAGGGGCACCTTTGGAGTACCTTGGAAAGGCTCTCATCTACCAAACGACGCAGGAGTATGAAGAAGAGATCAAATGTTTTGAGATCGCCTTTCGCCGATATAAACAACACCACCTCCTCAACGTGCTCGTGGAACAGCTCCTGCTGCGCATGCATGAGACTAGCCGACAACACCGGGTCGCCGCTTACCATTTCATCAGTTTTGTCGTGCGATTTCGACCCGACACGTTCGAAAAGCCCTCTTCCCTCAAATTGATCGATAGCTTAAAGCGGCACTGGGAGATCCCTCCATTCTTCCTCTCATCAATCGACGAGGGCGATAAAGAATTACGAATGGTCCGCTTCTCCCTGAGCCTCGCCTTCTGGATTGAAAAACCGTATATTGTCAAGGAGATTTTTGAAAAGCTCATTTCCTACCCCGTCCTTCCGATTGCGCACATTGTCGACTGCCTCACGCTCTTCTTCCTCTCTTCAGACAGGGAGCTTGTGCTCCAGGGAATCCATCGGTGGAAGGAGTTGCTGTGTGCCGATGAGCAGGAACGGTATGCCCACCTGTTCCACTGCCTCTCCTTGCCCTTAATCGATGATGAGGAGGCGCTCCTGTGTGCTGCGACAACCCATCTGAAGGGAGCTTCTTCACTCGAATCCCACATGTTGCTCCTTCTGATGGAACTGGCATTCAGCCAGGGACAGTACCAAAGAACAATGAATCTGTTTGAGATAAAGGGGTTTGATGTCTGGTATCCGCCTTTAGAGGAGGAACTGGCTCGACGTGCCCTTGAGGCAGCGCTGTGGATTGGAAACCTTGACGTGGCGAAGCGAATTATAGGGACAGTTCCGCCGGATCGCTTGGTCGATGAGAATAGCCCTCTCTTCTTTGGTTACGGCTGTTTCTTGGCCAAGACAGAGGGCGTACGAGCGGCGCACGCCCATTTTGAGCTGACCCTGGATGCGCCCTATCCCCGATCCTGGCTGCTGGGCGCCCACGTGATTACCAACCGGATTCTCATCCGTCCCAAAGGGTGGTATCCCCGCTCATTCCCGTATGAGCGGAGGGCGCTCCTCCAGCGGCTCAAGCTGTACTCGTTTCTGACTGGAGACCATTCCTATGATCAGGCGATTCAATTGCTCTCTTAAAGCGGAGGATTGCGGCTGATGCAATGGGTCTTGGTAAACCACATGACGAAGGTGGCAATAGAGGTGACGGCCAAGATGATGGTAGCAGCTGGAAGGGCTGGTGGGAAGAAGAGCAGCCCCAGACCAATAATAGTGATAATTCTATTCACCACTTTGGCAACAGAGAGCTTCAGTTCCGTTTTGGCTCGCCCTGCCAGTGTGCGAACCAGTTTTTCTCCCTTTTGGACAGCCTCTTCTTTCGTCTTTGCCTCGCTGCTCTTAAGCCCACTTTGGAGTTCGACAACCGATTTTTCAAGACCAGATTCCTTAGCGAAAAGCAACTTCTTCCGTGTCTCGGTCATATTACGAGATTGAAGATCAGCAAGCGTTTTGCCCAATGCGGC
>JAJZPP010000034.1:3549-6872 GCA_021811115.1 bacterium
AGCCTCTCGCACCTCTTTTTCCCCCTTACTCAACATAGAGCGGAGTGAAATGGATTTTCGTGCCACATCAGCGTCAAGCCCTAATTTGATGAACGAGACGACAAAAACAATGATACTGACGACCGGAAGCCATGCTAGAGCGCTCGACCCGATAGCATCGACTTTTTCAAGTAAAGTAAGGGTTGCTTCGGTCGATTCCAGTATTTCGGAAGAATCGACGACAGCATTAGCAGCCGCTGTGACCTTATCGGCAAGTTTTGGTTTTGTAAAAATTTTGATGATACTATCAAATACCTTTTTCACCAAAAATGGCACTAAGAAAATGTCAGCACCTTTTGATGATTTGGCTACGATGGAGACAGGCTTCGACACCTTACAGATGAGTGGGGCGACCTTGAAGGGAACTCTGATAAGGCCGGACCATTGAGAAGCGGTCTTAAGATCTTTCTCCGTTTTTCGCAACGGTTTAGGAAGCGGAGGAAGCGCGAATGAACATTGCTTGCTATTAGCTACGCCAGAAGTAGACATATTTGCTTCTTTATTTAATATTCGAAACAATATTAAATCAAAAAAGCGTTTTTACTTCAATAACATATTTCGTCGATTCGATCGACGAGGGTAGCCGTTGTGGGCCGATGGCGAGGATCAAAATGGAGCATGTCAAAGAGGAGCGATGAGAACTTGCGCAATGAAGGAGAGTTCGTATGACGCGCAAGCCTCTTCTTTTTTTCATGGATATACTTCTGAACGATCCGGGCGTGCATGCGCCGCCGTTGTCTCAGGGAATAGGAGTGTATTTCTCGAGCATTGAATGTTCCAATCCAAGGATGTGCGCGTTGCCACAACAGCTTATACAGGGCGCAGCCCAAAGCATAGACGTCGGCTTTGAAGCGATCGACACGATCCAGCGGGATCCGTAAGAGTTCAGGTGGGTTTTTGAACCGGGAGATTTCTGGAAGGAATCGGCTCGACCGCCTATTGACCCTCGTCTGTCCCAGATCGGCCAGCACAGCTGAGAGGTTCCCTCTCTCCTCCTCTCTGACGAGGAAGTTGCCACCATGTAAATCTCGATGGACCAATTGTCGTTTATGCATGGTATGCAGCCCTCGAATGAGATCGGCAGCAATTTTTAAAAACTGTCTCTCAGTAAGCCGTCGGCCATTCAACACCTGATCCAGAGAGCCGAGCGGATAGTATTCGAGGAAAATAGAGTATCTCCCGTGGGGCCGAGCCACAGCGCCAAGGAATGGGACAACGCCGCGAGTCCCTTGTAGCCGTTTTAAGGCGTGGATCTCGGTGAGCGAAGTGGCGTCGCCATCACAGTGGGCAATGATGCGGGGCTGTGGCGAAAAGAGAATTGCCTTCGTCACCTGTTTGTGGAACCCATGACCTATTTGCGCACCCGGCCCGCGCAAACCCCGAATCACAAACCCGTTCGGATGGCGCAGCCTCTCTATAGTACAAGGTAGTCTTGGTCTGGAACAGCTATTCGGCCCCCTCTTTTGCTGGTGCTGAATATAGAGACACGCCTTGATAAGCTGGTGACGGGTCAGTCCAAGTTTTCTTTCCTGCGAAAGAATAGTATCCGCCTGCCGAACCGCAATCTCTTTACGGGTTTGCGTATCAGTAGAAAAGAGCGCTGATCCATACAAAACCAACAGGTATATAAACAATCTTTTCCTTAAGTCCATACTACACAGTCCCGATTGACGTCAGATTCCACTTCATGTTGTAAAGCAAGATTTTTGTAAATGGTTTTATAGCTATAGAGAAGCAGAGAACTTCAAATCCTCACGTGCGGCTCTCTTGATCCCTTAAGGCGCTACATAATAATGAGGGAAACATTTTTGGACGAGTTCGGATAACGCTTCCCTACTTTGTCACACCCCAGGTGTAATGAAACGGAACCCGGCTCCCAATTCTTCCCATGCACCATTTATTTTCTCCGCAGTTGACATGTTCTCTATTTACCAGTATGTTATGGATAAGATAACATAGAGGTTAAAAATGAGAAGAATCAGTGGGATGGATCCAGGGATAGCCATGCTGCGAGAGAAAACCAATACCGAAGAAGTAGATTATGGATTCGTTATGGATTGCCTGAAAAGCTATATGAACCCGCGAGTTAAATTGCATCATCTGTTAAAAATCGGCAGTTTGATCCGAGTAAAAAAAGGGATCTATGTCTTCGGGAGGCCATTTGCTCGTCGTCCCTATTCTCTTGAAGTCTTAGCCAATATGATCTACGGCCCATCCTACATCTCATTGGAATGGGCCTGCCAGTATTACGGCTTAATTCCCGAAAAAGTAACAACCATTACTAGTGTGACAACTCAGCGATCAAGGCGATACCACACACCACTCGGCCTCTTCACCTATAACCACATCCACTCGGCTCTCTTCCCCATTGGGTTTACATTGGTCAGTGTATCAGAGAATCAGCAGGCGCTCATCGCCACAAAGGAAAAGGCGCTTTCCGATCTCTTAATAGTGCGACGAGGCACTATCTCGTCGAAAAAGCATCTACAGGAAATCCTATTTGAGGACCTGCGAATAGAAGAAGAAGATGTAGAACGATTGGATCTAGAGCTTCTTAAAGCTATCTATCAAGCCCATCCTCACAAAGCCATTAAGTATCTCATTCAATGCCGAGAATGCCCATGATTGCCACCCCTATCCAACAAATGCTTGAGCGATACCATTGTCAAACGTTGCATGACAGCGAACAGGCCCTGCGAGAGATCTTCCAAGAAATTGTTCTCGTCGGTCTGTGGCGAGCCAAGTTCTTTGAGCATGCTGCGTTCTATGGAGGAACCGCCCTTCGAATACTGTATGGGCTTGACAGATTCTCAGAAGATCTTGATTTTACGCTCCTCTCCTCTAACCCAACCTGGTCCTGGCAGCAGTATGGACCAGCAGTAAGTAACGAACTTGCCTCCTACGGGTTTGAAGCGACATTTGTTGAGAAAGAAAAATCGACCCAAACACCAATTAAATCGGCATTCCTTAAAAGCCCAACAGTCCAAGAGCTCTTAAAAATAGGTGTGCACTCCTCACTTTTACACGGGATCCACCCAAATGCCACAATCCGGATAAAAGTAGAGATCGATACCGAACCACCCCCTGGATATGTGTATGAACAGAAAATGCTTGCTCAACCCATTCCAGTATCCATCAAATGTGTTTCCGAAGAGTGCCTCTTTGCCGCTAAAATGCGTGTAGAATAACATGAAAAAATTTATCGGCAGCTGCTACGAGCTGTATAAAAGGATCGTAGACGACCGATTACTTCGAGAAGCGTCGGCCCTCACCTACCAATCCTT
>JAJZPP010000035.1 GCA_021811115.1 bacterium
ATTGGAACTTCATATATTTTTGCCGATATAATCATCGAAGAGTTTAAGACGAAAAATCCTCTTCAGCTAATCGTTGATCGCTTTAAGAAGGAAAGCTCTTTAATACCTGAAGGTCTCTCCGTTCGAGGTGAAGCGCCTTTTACAAAAGAAGTACTGGGTCGAATGCAAATTATTCCCTTTGAACCTATTCCCAGGGGCACCGATGGATTTCAAGCTGTCATACGACTCAAACTGGGCCCATGGCTTACAAATCTCAATAAAAATTTTTCCTCAGTACGTCAGTCTGCAGGCATTACGATCGAAGATCCTGCAGCTATGGCTCGAGTTATAGAGGACGTCCGTTATGGAGAGGGCACAGATATGCGCAAAATTATCGCTTTTCTTGACGAAATTGCGATCAATCTCCTTTCTACTCGAGGATTGGTGACCACAAGTTCAGTACTCTTGTCAATCGGGTGCCGTGATAGGAATATATTCGTACAACGGTATCTTATTAATTCAATGCTTGGACTCCGCGACCCCTTGGGCAAACCGGTAGTTTTGTTCACACCAACATGAAGAAGCTTTTGCAAAACTCCATTTTACGAAATGGTTTAGGTAAGGGGGCTCTTTTGGTTCTTAGGGGCCTTGCCTCAATGTCTTGAGTATTTACTCTGAAAAGCCTCGCGCTCATGTCCCATGCTTTTCATGGATTATTGTGAGGCGAAGCGCTCATGGCCGTTTCTTTACCGACTCAAATCGGCTATCCGAATTTCCATCGAGCCAATCGTACTCCCCACATCGCTCGCTTTATCAGGAATGAGCTTTTCAACCTGCCGGATGGCAGACATAATCGTCGAATGGTTTTTATGAAAAAGCTCTCCTATGCGCATGAAGGGCAGCTTTAAGTGCTTTCGGATCAAGTACATGGCCACCTGGCGGGGCAGCAGGAACTCGCGCGCTTGGGAGCGGCCAAGAAGGTCTTCCCGTTTGATACCGTACGTCTCAGCCGTAATATTCACAATCTTTTCCGGCGTCAAGGCTAAGAGCTGCTCCTCATCAATCAGATCGGCCAACAGGTCTTTGATGTGGGCCAGCGCCGTGGGGCCCGAGGGGAGCGCCTGTCTCGATTTTGAGAGCGAGAGACGATAGGTGAGGGAGTCGAGCGCCTTGGTGCATGCTTTGGGAGTGGAAGGAAAAAGATCGGCGAGAGCGTTGGCCAGCTTGGGGGAGAGGGGGAAGTTGAAAAAATTGGCCTTTTTCTCGAGCAGGGTGGGAAAGAGCTTTTTGGGGAGAGGAGAGACCGGAAGAACCACCCCCCATTCAAACCGACTGATGAGACGGGGCTCGATGAACTGGAGCTGCTGCGGAAAGCAGTTGGCCGAAAGGATGATCTGTTTTCCAGCCACATGCAGGCTATTGAATGTATGGAAAAACTCCTCTTGCGTCGCATTTTTCCTCGCAAGGAGGTGGATGTCATCGACAATGAGGACGTCGGTATGGCGCCACAGATTGCGGAAGGCTGCCATCTCACCAGCACGAATCGACTTCACCACATGCTCTGTGAACAGCTCTGAGCGGGCCATGATGACGGAGAGGCCTGCATGCTTGAGTCGGTGAGCTGTTGCGGTGAGCAGGTGCGTTTTGCCAGAACCGGATGGCCCGCACAGGTAGACCGGGTTTGGAGGAGCCATTCGAGTCGTGTCTGGGGCCACAATGGGGGAGAGTTTTGAGAGTCGGTCGGAGGCGAGGTAGGCGCACAGCTCGTCGAGAAGTTTAAGAACAATCGTGTTTTCATCGAGAGGGATGAAGTTTTCAAATGTGGAGAATGGATTCAGTTCATGGAAGGCAAGAGAAAAGGCAAGCGGCTCTGCTTTGGATGGTTTGGAGGGCTTCTTGGGCGGGGCCGATTTCCCAGCGGTCTGCAGGCAGATGGCTATTGGCATGCCAAGAGGATCCAGGAGCCATGCGAGTCGTGGCCTCAGGTGTTCTTCAAACCAGAGGGCTTGGAACGAATCCTTTGCTTCCAGAATGATTTTCTGCTTACCGGTCGACTTGACGGTCAAGCTTCTGACCCACCGCTCGACAGTCTCCTTCCCTAGTTCGCGTTCGAGGTGGAGCACAAATGTGTTCCAACAGGAGAGGAGACTACTGTCGAGGATGGCGTGGGTCACGATTTGGCTCTCTTCATCGCTTTGTTTGTCCACCACTGTTGAACGATACCAAGCAGCATAGAAGAGATCCAGTAGATATTGAGCCCCGATGGAAATTGGTAGAACAGCACCGTCATGACCACTGTCATGATGTTGCCCATCGCCCGCTGCTGCCGCTGCTGATCGGTCCAGTCCTGTGGATTCTTGGGGAGATTGGCCGACATGTTTTGCTGTACCCACATGGTCCCTCCCAGAATTATCGGGAGGAGGTGCAGTTGGTGGCCGAGGAGGAAGATATGGTATTTCCAGTCAAGGGCTACATCTGGGGCCGATAGATCGTTGATCCACCCTGGAATGAATGGGGCGCCTCTGAGTGCAAAGGAGGTTTTCAGGAGGTCAAACATCCCTATCAGGAAGGGCATTTGGATGAGGAGGGGAAGGCAGCCTGAGAAGGGATTGACCTTCTTCTCCCGATAGAGCGCCATGATCTCCAGTTGAGCTTTCTTGGGGTCTTTTTTGTGTTTCTCTTGGATCGCTTTTACGAGGGGGGCGATCTCTTGCATCCCTCGCATTGAGCGCATCGACCACTGGTTCAAGGGGTACATGAGAATGCGCAACACAACCGTGGTGAGGATGATGGAGAAGCCCCACGAGTTGGTGAGGGCATGGCACAGCTTCATGATGATGAAGAGGAAATCGGCAAAAGGCTCAGAAATGAAGGCAAACCACCCATGGAAGGTCTGGCAGGAGAGGTAGTTGGTCGGTTTATGCTCGTCTGCGAGGCTGCTGGCGTCGATCGTTTTGAGCACGGATTCAGCAAAGGGGCCAGCAAAGTAGCGCAGCTTCATCGTTGGGGAGGCTTGGGAGAAGGGGATTGTGGCTTCAAAGCCGGGCAGCTCTTCGGCCGTGTGGTGGGACTGGGCTTGGTCAAGGAGCAGCAGTCGAGTGGGGGCTTCTGTGCCAGGAACCCGTGCAAAGGTCATGCCGTTTCCTTGTCCGCCAAGCGGGTCGAGGATAATGCCAAAGAACCCATTGGAATCGCACACCCAGTCTGGCTGGATGGAGGTGCTCGAAAAGGTGGTCTTGGGCAGATCTACAAGCTCTACAGAGGCTTTGTCCCCGCGAATAATGCGGTACTTGAGCGCAGCACCACTGGAGCCGGCGACCCATTCAATCTCAGGGATGCCACTGGTCAGGCTGATATCCTTTCGGTCCCCATCAATGGAAATCTCCACATTGAGGCAGTACGGGTAGCGGGCTGGATCTTTTGGGAAGGAAAAGGTCTTGGTAATGCGCCGGTGGGGCTGTTTTGCCTCCAGCGTGATGGAGGCGGGGGTAAAGGAGGTGACGGTGTAGGGCAGGGAGGCTACTTCTGGGAAGGGGGACGAAAGGTTGAGCGCATCGTATTGGGGGGAGAGTTCTCGGCGTAGGAGAGGAAGGTATCCTCCTATCTGTTGGGGGAGAGGGGCTCCTGTTGCGGTCTTGGCTTCGACACCAGGAAATCGGTCGGCTTGGGGGAGTTGGGCTTGTAGTTGCCGATCATGCTCAACAGGGAGGACAACGCTCTTCGGGAACTGCGGACTTTTAAAGGGAAGGTTGATCTCGACGATTGAGCCACCACGCGAGGAGACGACGATCTGTTGGTAGGGGCTTTCGAGAACAAAATAGGCAGGTTTTTCTTGTCCGAAAGCCTCCTCCGTATGCGATACTGGTGGCGGTAAGGCCACCGTCTCTTGAGGCTTTTGTGCCATCGGAGGAGTAAACCACGCCCTCACGAGAAGGAAGGCAAAGGTTACTGAAATGAGAAAGAGAAGAGTTCGTTTATCCATTGTAATTCCACGCAAAAATATATACTATACGCGATGAAGGATTTTTCTTTTATGTGTAGAATTGTTTTTACGATGATTTACGTGATGAGAAGTGGGGGTTTCAGATGCGATTGGAAGAGGGGAGAACGCTTGGCGACTGGAGGCTCCTGAAACATTTGGGGCAGGGGGCTTTGGGCCATGTGTTTGTTGCTGAGCACAAGTTCACGAAGAAGAAGGCTGCCCTCAAAATACTTCCTGAGGAGTTGGCATCGGATCGTGGGTTCCTCACACGGTTTGAGGATGAGGTTGGCCTGATCTCTTCAGTAGAGCATCCTGGGATTGCTCGAACCTATAATGCCTCCTTCGTTGATGGGTACTATTTTTTGGCCACAGAGTGCGTTGTGGATGACCATCAGGAGACTAAAAGCTTGTCCCAATACTCAGGGTCGAGGCGGGCTACCCAACAGGAGACGTTGAAGGTTGCGGAGCAAGTGGCTGAGGCGCTCGATTATGCCCATACAGCCAATGGGAGCGAGGGGCTTGCCCACGGGAACTTAAAACCCAACAATGTGATGATTTCTGAGTCTACCCCGTCGGGACCGGTTGTAAAGATTGCCGATTTTGGGCTCTTCCGCATGATCGGGGCTGGCAGCGTGCTGATGCGTAGCTACAAAGCGGCTGTGGAACAGTTTGGGGGAGCCGATCCGTTTCTGCTCTCAAAAGTGGGCCAGGATAGGTATCCAAGCAGCGCTATCGATGCCAAACAGTATGAGGAGTTGCTCTCATCCCTGGCTCAAAACCTCCTCTTCCTCTCTCCAGAACAGCGTCGAGGCGATTGGTCGGATCCGATCAGTGCCGATGTCTGGTCGTTTGGCCTTCTCCTCTATTGGATGCTCTCTGGGACTATTCCGGAGGGGGCATGGGAGCTTGACACGAGGCTGACCAATATTGGGATTGATTGGGATGCCATTATCTCCTCGTGCTTGGCGCTTGACCCCGTGAAGCGGCCGAGAAGACTTGCTCCTCTCTTTGTCGTCTCAAAAACCCCACACGTGGCTCCATCGGTAGTGATACCCAAGATGACAAATATGTTGACGCAGCCGCTCAATGTTCAAGAGACCCAAGACAAGCAGATTAAAGAGTACTCTCCTGAAAAACGGGATACCAGAGGCGTGCAGCCCATCCTCACTGAGACGGTGCTGATACACAAGGGCGTGTACAATCGTGGGTCCAATCAAGGCTGCCGCGATGAGATCCCGCGCCACCCGGTCCATGTTGATAGTTTCTCGATCGACATCCATCCTGTCACCAATGAACAGTTTGTCCGGTTCCTCGACTTCTTGGGCGATGAGAAGGATCCCCAAAACCACGATATCATCCGACTGAAAGATTCGCGCATCAAGCGTAGTTCGGGCCGGTTCGGTATTGAGCGTGGGTATGGAAAGCATCCGGTCGTCGGAGTGACCTGGTATGGGGCGATTGCGTATGCGAGTTGGGTCGGCAAGCGGCTGCCGACCGAGGCGGAGTGGGAGATTGCCTGTTGTGGTGGTTTGGAGCATCCTACCTATTCGACAGGAGAGACGATCGAGAAGACGCAGGCCAACTTTTTTAGCTCTGACACGACCCCTGTGATGAGCTATCCTCCCAACGAGTATGGTATTTATGATATGGCTGGCAATGTGTACGAATGGTGCTTCGACTGGTACGAGTACAACTACTATGAGTACAGCTCTCAGGAGCCTGACAACCCCAAAGGTCCCATTCAGGGAGTGTATCGAGTCCTTCGAGGCGGCTGTTGGAAGAGCTTGAAAGAAGACTTGCGGTGTGCTAAACGTCACCGAAATAATCCTGGAGCCGCCAACGGGACATATGGGTTCCGGTGCGCTCAGGATGCTTGTCTTGAGGAGGAATGAGGATGCAGTGCCCGATAAAAGTTGACGAGAGCGTCTACAGATTCATGAATGATGCGCAACCGGAGCGATGGGTGCTCCGAACGGCCATGGGAAGGGGGCGTCAGACCCTCTATGCTGAGAGGAAGGGGGTCTGGACATGGATTAAGGCCCATATTCTCCACAGAGCCCAGTACCGTCTCCAACGGATTGTCCACGATGTAGGTGACCGTGAGTTGGCTGTGAATCTACCAGCCATTTCAGTAGTGGAGCATTTGCGTCATCGAATCACCCGATACAATCAGCACCATTCTCCTTTGGCTCTTCCTGAGGGATTTGCGCGATTGTGTCAGCGACTCATGGCGCAGTTTAGAGACGAGTCACTCGTTTCTTTTGCAGATGTGGTCTCTCTTTCTATCCCCTTTTTGGGATCAGATGGCATGAGACTCTATTTACAAACGGCGCCGGAAATAGCGCTTGCCAAGCTATGTACGCGAGTAGCCACCTACCTCCAATTGGTTCCGAACGTCTCCCCAATTGTTGTAGAGAACGGGAATCTCGTTGCGGCATATGCCAGAGTCAGGTTTAAGAATCTGTGGAAGGATTGCTTCCAAACAGTGATTTCCAAGAGATGGCCAGACGATCTTGATTCGATTCCTTCTACATCAGAATTTTTTGAGCTAGCTCTCACGTTGAAGGTCGGCTCGCGTGAGGCAAAGGAGCTCATTCGGCGAGGGATAGACGAGATGAGCCACACGGTGGAATGTAATATTAAATCTTTTGACACGCCTCTTGGTGCGAGCCATCGGGCCCATCCTGCAGCTCCAGAGGATATGGATGGGGTGATCGATCATTTGGAGAAGAATCGAGTTCTTTTGACGAGCCGATGGGTGGAAGGTTTTTTTGGAGGCGACTTTAGGCCTTCAACAGTCTTGCAGGCGGCAAC
>JAJZPP010000036.1 GCA_021811115.1 bacterium
GCTGGCCGATATTTATACAGCCATACAGGTTGAAAAGAGTGGTACCATTTCAGAGTACATGGAGGATCTTGTCACGGCCGGCTTCATCTCTCATGAGTTCACCTGGCATCTGGGTTCTGGACGTGATTCCAAATTGAGCCGCTATCGATTAAAGGACAACTATGTAAGGTTTTACCTCAAATACATTGAACCTAATAAGAAAAAAATTGAGAGACAAGGGATGAAGCTTCTCCCCAGCTGGCAGGGAGCCATGGGACTGCAATTTGAAAATTTAGTACTCTCGAATAGGAAGGCGATCCAGCAGCTTCTCAATATAGACTCCTCTGAAATCGTCAATGACAACCCTTTTTTTCAGCATCAATCAAAAGCTCGTCCAGGTTGTCAAATCGATTACCTGATTCAAACGCGATTTGGCACATGCTATGTGTGTGAAATCAAATTCTGCAGCAAGGAAATCTCCTCTACTATCATCGACGAGGTGAACCGAAAAATTAGCAGCATCGATCTTCCAAAAAATCTTTCCCTTCGCCCCGTGTTAATCCACGTCAACGGGGTGGAAGAGGAGGTCGTTGAAAGCGGTTTCTTTGCATCTATAATTGATTTTAAGGCACTTCTCCGCGCCCATCTATTTTGAACTCGACTTTGTACAAAGTCGAGTTGAAGGCTTGCAATTAAAATAAAATCAATCTATTGATTGGGTCAATGTTGTGCAAGTGTTCAAGAAGTTGAGGTGAGGACCAAGCTCCAGAACACAGTGCTGTCTCATAAGAAGGATACCCATGTCGTTGATCGGAGGGCAGAATACAGCCAGAATATTGACGATCAACGGAGGCTCCTCAAGCATTAAATTCGCCCTGTTCGAGATCGGAGAGGTTCCACGCCGGCTCCTGCACGGACAGATAGAACGCATCGGCCTTCCAGAGGCTTTTTTTCATGTGGAAGGAGAGCACGGTTTTGCAGGCCCTGTGAATGCTCCCGAACACTTTTCAGCTGTGAATCTGTTGATGGATTGGATTGCAGAGAAGGGGTTGCTCAAGACGTTGACGGCTGTAGGCCATCGTGTGGTACACGGAGGGCCCACGTATGGCGAGTCGCAGCTGATCACTCCAGCTATGATTGCACAGCTGCGCCAATTATGCCTCTTTGATCCAGAACATCTCCCAGAAGAGATTCTCTTAACAGAAGCGGTCAAGGCTCGCTTCCCAGACCTGCCCCAAGTGGCCTGCTTTGATACGGCGTTTCATCATACACTCCCCCGTGTTGCCCAACTGCTTCCCCTGCCCCGTCGATATGAGCTCAAGGGGGTTCGTCGGTATGGGTTCCACGGGCTATCTTACGCCTATTTGGTGGAAGAATTGGCTCGATGTGCTGGGGAGAAAGAAGCTTTAGGGCGGCTTGTCCTCGCCCATCTGGGTAATGGGGCGAGTTTAGCCGCTGTTCACAAGGGCAAATCAATCGATACAAGCATGAGCTGTACGCCCACAGCAGGCATCCCGATGAGTACCCGCACAGGTGATCTTGACCCAGGATTGGTCTGGTATCTGATGCGTACGGAAGGATTGGATGCCAAAGGGTTTAATGAGTTGGTTACCTTCCAATCAGGCCTCTTAGGTCTCTCGGAGACCAGTTCTGATATGCGGGATCTGCTCCAGCGTGAGGCTGACGATGTGCGAGCCGCAGAGGCGATCGCCATCTTCTGTTACCAGGTGAAGAAATGGATCGGCGGTTTTGCTGCCGCCCTCGGGGGGATCGATACGCTGGTATTTTCAGGCGGCATTGGCGAAAACTCTCCACCCATCCGCAGTCGTATCTGCGAAGGGTTGAATTTTTTAGGGCTTGAACTGGATGAATCGTTGAACGCCGGCAATGCCCCCATTATTTCTACAAAAACCAGTCTGGCGACGGCTCGTGTTATGCATACAGATGAAGAACGGATGATAGCGACGAGCGTCTGTCGTGTCCTCGGTATAACAACAAGGAGTGAATATGAAAAAAAAACCGCTTTCCACTGAGATGCTCAAGAAAATAGACGCCTACTGGCGGGCAGCAAACTACCTCTCAGTCGGCCAGATTTACCTCTATAACAATCCGTTGCTCCACGAGCCGCTCAAGCTGTCAGACATAAAACCTCTCGTAGTGGGCCATTGGGGCACCGTTCCAGGGCAGAATTTTATCTATGCGCACCTTAATCGCATCATCAACAAGTATGATTTGGATATGTTCTACCTGGCCGGACCCGGTCATGGAGGACCCGCATTGGTTGCCAACACCTACCTGGAAGGGACGTACAGTGAAGTGTACCCTGAAGTGACACAAGATGAGGCGGGAATGAAGAAGCTGTTCATGCACTTTTCTTTCCCTGGAGGAATTTCTAGCCACGTGGCGCCTTCGGTACCCGGATCGATTCATGAAGGAGGCGAACTGGGTTATTCGCTGAGCCATGCGTTTGGGGCGGTCTTTGATAACCCAGATATCATCGTCGCCTGCGTGGTAGGCGATGGAGAGGCGGAAACAGGACCATTGGCCGCAGCGTGGCATTCCAATAAGTTTCTCAATCCCGTAGCTGATGGGGCGGTCCTCCCAATTCTGCACCTCAATGGGTACAAAATCAGCAATCCCACAGTCTTCGCTCGTATCGAGCATGAAGAGTTAGAGCAGTTTTTTCGAGGCTGTGGGTGGACGCCGTTCTTTGTTGAAGGCGATGATCCAGAATCCATGCATCAGCTTATGGCAGCCACATTGGACAGTGCCATTGAAGAAATCAAGTCAATCCAGAAAAAAGCTCGCAGTAAAAATGATGCGACCCGCCCTCGCTGGCCCATGATTGTTCTCAGGACGCCTAAAGGGTGGACTGGCCCCAAAGTCGTGGATGGGGTACGCATTGAAGGCACCTTCCGATCCCACCAAGTGCCCCTCTTAGTGAATGCCAAATACCCGCACCATGTTCCTCTGCTGGAATCGTGGATGAAGAGTTACAAACCCGAAGAGCTTTTTGACGATCATGGGTGCCTCATTAAAGAGCTGGCAGAGCTTGCTCCCCGTGGAACACGGCGTATGGGGGCCAATCCTCATACCAATGGTGGCCTGCTGTTGCAAGATCTTCGCATGCCAGATTTCCGCGACTACGCTGTGGCTGCGCCTGCCCCAGGGGCTGTCGAATGCAATGATACTCATGTCTTAGGCGGTTTCCTTCGAGATGTGATGAAGCTCAATGAGGATCATCGCAACTTTCGACTCTTCGGTCCTGACGAGACGGTCTCCAATCTCTTGGAAGCAGTCTTTGAAACGACAAACCGGCAATGGGATGCTCAGGAATTGCCTGAGGATCAATTTTTGGCTCCTGATGGCAGAGTGGTGGATTCCATGCTCAGTGAACATCAGTGTCAGGGGTGGCTTGAGGGGTATTTGTTGACGGGAAGGCATGGGGTTTTTAATAGCTATGAGGCGTTCATCCGCATTGTCGATTCGATGTTCAGTCAGCATGCCAAATGGTTAAAGGTCTGTGCAGAGTTACCTTGGAGGGCAAAAATTGCCTCGTTGAATTACCTGCTCGTCTCCCATGTGTGGCAGCAGGACCACAATGGGTTTACCCATCAAGACCCCGGTTTCCTCGACCATGTTGTCAATAAGAAAGCGGATACGGTTCGGGTCTACTTACCGCCGGATGCTAACTGCCTGCTCTCTGTCATGGATCACTGCCTGCGGAGCCGTAATTACGTCAATGTGGTGGTGGCAGGTAAACATGCGCTGCCGCTCTGGTTACCCATTGACGCGGCTGTCATCCATTGCACAGAAGGGATTGGTATCTGGCAGTGGGCCAGCAACGATCAGGGGAGTGAACCAGATATTGTCATGGCATGCTGTGGCGACACCCCGACGCTGGAAGTGTTGGCAGCCACATCTATTCTTCGCCAGTATCTTCCTGAGTTGAAAATTCGTGTCGTGAATGTGGTGGATCTCATGAGACTTCAGCCCCACACCGAGCATCCGCATGGGCTGAACGATGCCGATTATGATGCGCTGTTTACCAAGGACAAGCCGATTGTTTTTGGCTTCCACGGCTACCCATGGCTCATCCATCGTCTCACCTATCGCAGAACCAATCGAAACATGCATGTGAGGGGGTATAAAGAGGAAGGGACAGTCACCACTCCGTTTGATATGCGCGTACAAAACGATCTGGATCGCTTTCACCTTGTTCAGGATGTGATCGATAGGATTCCAAATCCCGGGAGTAAGGGCGCCTATTTGAAGCAAATGATGAAGGACAAGCTTGTCGAGCATAAACAGTACATTAACAAACACGGTCAGGACATGCCTGAAATCAGAAACTGGAAGTGGGCGTCATAACAGAATATCGATCGCCTCATCGACCCATGAGACAGGTTTGAGCGTGAGAGAGGAGCGAAGCTGTTCGCAGGATTTGAGGTTTTTCGCCGGAATGATGCATGTCGAAAACCCCATCTGACTCGCCTCTTTCACCCTCGATTCGATGCGAGGAACAGCCCGTACCTCCCCTCCAAGTCCCACCTCACCAATGACGGCTGTATCAGGATCAAATATTTTGTTGGCAAAAGAGGAGGTGATGGCGAGGAGAAGGCCTAAGTCTGCCGCCGGCTCCGTGATTTTAAACCCACCAGTAATCGAGACAAATACATCGCTCTTGTGGAGTCGAAGACGGGCCCTCTTTTCACAGACAGCCAGCAGGAGCGCCAGCCGATTAGGATCAAGCCCTGTACACTTTCGAGAGGGGGTTGGGAAGAAGGTTTCGGTTACGAGCGCCTGCGCTTCAATGAGAATGGGGCGCGTCCCTTCGATCATGGGCATGATGACCGCGCCTGTTGTCCCCTTGGCTCTATCCTCGATGAACAGTTGGGAGGGGTTGCTGACCTGCTTGAGCCCTGACGATTCCATTTGGAAGACGGCGATCTCATCGGTAGGGCCAAATCGATTTTTTATGGCTCGGACCAGGCGAAGATTATGCTGCTGATCACCCTCAAAGTAGAGGACTGTATCGACCAGGTGTTCTAAGATTCTGGGGCCTGCGATCTCACCTGTTTTGGTCACATGCCCAATGATGAGAATAGAGGTGTGGGTCGTTTTGGCCAACTGCATCAAGGCGGCCGTGCACTCTCGCACTTGGGTAACCGAACCTGGACTTGAGGGGATCTCGTTTTTATAGATGATCTGGATCGAGTCGATGATAGCCAATTTGGGGGCGGACTCTGTGATATATTTGGCTATCGTTCCCACTTCAGTCTCATTTGAGAAGAGGACAGAAGGCGTATTGAGGGAGAGCCGTTTGGCACGCAGAGCAATCTGTTCGAGCGACTCTTCTCCCGAGACGTAGAGCACAGGAACGCCTGAGTCAGCCAGGAAGTGGGCCAGTTGGATGGCGAGGGTTGATTTACCGATGCCAGGATCTCCACCAATGAGTGTGAGGGAGCCAGGGACAATCCCTCCACCGAGGGCGGTGTCAAGTTCAGAAAAGCCTGTTAAGTACCGCTGGAGCGGTTTTGTCTCAATCTCTGCGAGCCGAACAGGTGTCTGCCACCGCTTTGGCCCCAAGATAGGAAGTGTTCTGGTTGGTGGTTGTTCTATTTCTTCCTGAAACGTGTTCCAAGCGCCGCATGTGGGGCACTGTCCGCACCATTTTGGCTGTTTGTCGCCGCAGGAACTGCAGTACCACACTTTCTTTAGCTTCATGGGGATCGACCTTGCAAGATGGTTAACGCCTGTTTGGCCGCCTCTTTTTCTGCCTCGCGCTTTGACCTCCCAGTGGCTGAGGCGATCTCCTCGTCTTGGCTCACGAGGGTAATCGTAAAGGTCCTATCATGAGGCGGGCCGATGATGGCATCGATTCGGTACTCTGGGGGGGATAGGTGGTGCTTGGCGAGGTACTCTTGTAGGGCCGCCTTGGGGTTTGGGGACCTGCTCTCGAGCATGGCGTGGAAGAAGGTCGAAAAGTGGGAGGAAAGAAAGCTCTTCACCTCATCCCAGCCTCCGTCAATAAAGAGAGCGCCGACAATTGCCTCAAACAGGTTAGCCGAAATGGAGGGAGAGGTGCGCAGGCTCGAATCGTTGTGGGCCATGACGAGGAATTGGGCGACATTGAGCTGTTCCATCATGAGCGTGCAGGCGTGCCGAGAGACGAGGAGCGCCTTGTGTTCTGAGAGCATCCCTTCCTCGAGGGAGGGGAACTCGTCGAAGAGGAAAGAGGCGGTGAAGAGGTTGAGGACGCTGTCTCCGAGGTATTCGAGCCGCTCATTTGAAACGAGAGGCAGCCGGCATTCGTTGAGGAAGGAGCTGTGCGTAAATGCCTGGATTACAAGCTCTTTGTTTCGAAACGTATATCCCAGAGCCTTTTCGATGGCGGGGATGGATTGGTTGAGGGCTGAGAGTTTTTCGATATCTTTCATCATTCAAATTTGCAATAGCCTCTAAGGTGAAGGAGGGAGTATAATCATCTGCGAATTTTGTCAAAATGATGGAT
>JAJZPP010000037.1:0-3653 GCA_021811115.1 bacterium
CAGTCTTCGCAGACGACGTGGAATGGCCGTCAGATCGCCATTGATACTCCATTGATCGACCCAGAATTCTTTCTGCAAAACGTCAAGCCAAAGCCCGACTCCCCCTCAATGACCCCACCACTAGACTTCCTCGATGGGCTCATGGACCCCAAATATCCATTTAGCGCCAACGCGGTGGCCGCAAAAAATGGCAATCCAACAGCACAGTTTCTCATTGGAACCGTGCTTGAAAAAAAGACCCCTGTGGACTACGACAAAGCGATACTCCTCTACGATCTGGCGGCAAGAGCGGGAATAGTCAGCGCTCAAAGAAGGCGCGCTCGCCTGCATAGAAAAGGCCTTGGCGGACCTGTAAACTACCCAGAAGCCGCACGCCTCTACAGCCTTGCGGCAGCTCAAGGTGACGCCAACGCCCACTATAGTTTGGGAAGAATGTATGAGCGGGGTCTTGGGGTTCCACGGGGCTTTAAAGAGGCTGTATGGCACTATACACAGGCGGCCAACCATGGACTAGCCTACGCCCTATTTCGTCTCGCCCAACTGTACGACGAGGGTCGAGATGTGCCGGAAAACAAGCCACTGGCTATGGATCTCTACACACGAGCCGCAGAAAAAGAGGTTGTTGAAGCCCAGGTCGTACTGGGAAGAAAATATTCCTTAGGAGATGGGGTAGACAGAGATTTTGGCAAGGCAGCCCATTACTATCAACGTGCCGCCGTAAAGAAAAATCCTCAGGCGCAGTATGTTCTCGGCAAACTGTATGAAAAGGGGTTGGGAGTTGATAAGAACGACACAGCGGCCGCCCTTCTGTTTAGCTATGCCGCCGACCAAAAACTAGCCTGCGCCCAAAACAGTCTCGGCGAGATGTTGTATACCGGCAGAGGGGTACAAGAAAACGCGCCAACAGCCCTTCATTTCTACTCTCTTGCTTCCCAGCAGAAACATCCCGGCGCTCAATTCAATCTGGCAAGGATGTTTCAGGCTGGCAAATGGTTGAAAAAGAACATGGCCTGGTCCGTCTACTACTACACGCTGGCCGCTAGGCAGGGACACCAAGGCAGCGCTGTCACCCTTGCCAGCATGTATGAGTTTGGAGTAGACGTAACTCAAGATATAGAAAAAGCCAAAGAGTTCTACGAACTTGGTGGTGTTGATACGTCATTCCTCGACGAAAAGCTATATACGTTGAGGCCTCCCGCTGAGGAAACTCCAAACGTGGATATATAGATCTTGACATCCAGATTAGAAAACCGGTACTGTGGATTTCAGATCTGGATGGGTCCAGAGAAGCTATAATTTCTACCGTAGGAGTAAACATGGGCATGTTTAACAAAATCAAAAAACGTGACGGGAAGGTCGTTCCGTTCGTCCTCGAAAAAATTGTCATCGCCATCTCAAAGGCTGGCAAAGCCACCGGCGAATTTGACGAGACCGTTGCCAGACAATTGGCAGACCAGGTCATTACGAAGGCTCAAGAAAAGCTGACCTGCAAAATCCCCTCTGTGGAAGAGATCCAAGACATTGTAGAAGAAGTCCTCATCGGCTCCCCCTACAAGGCGACCGCCAAAGATTACATCATCTATCGCGACCAGCACGCCAAAGTCAGGGAGATTGTGTCAAAGGCGGGAATCGACCTTGTGGAAAGCTACATTCGCCAGCTGGACTGGAAGGTGTACGAGAACAGCAACATGGCATACTCCCTCCAGGGGCTCCACAACTACATCGCCTCAGAGACCTCAAAAATTTACTGGCTTAACAAGATCTACCCGACTCAGGTCAAAAAGGCGCACATTGAGTGCGACATGCACATTCACGACCTTGGCATCCTCTCGGTCTACTGTGTCGGCTGGGATCTTCTCGATCTGCTCACGACAGGCTTTTGCGGCGTCTTTGGGAAGGTTCAGAGTAAGCCTCCAAAGCACCTCAGGACAGCTCTTGGCCAGGTGGTCAACTTCTTCTACACGCTCCAGGGGGAAGCGGCAGGTGCCCAGGCGTTTTCCAACTTTGACACGCTCCTGGCCCCATTCATTCGGTACGACAACCTCACCTACCCGCAAGTCAAACAGGCGATGCAGGAGTTCATTTTCAACATCAACGTTCCAACCCGCGTCGGCTTCCAGACCCCCTTCACTAACGTGACGATGGACCTGCAGGTTCCACACCAGTTTGCCGACACACCGGTCATCATCGGCGGACAGCCCCAAGAGCTGACCTACAAAGAGTTTCAGCCTGAGATGGACATGCTGAACAAGGCCTTCTTTGAGGTCATGACAGAGGGCGATGGGGTCGGACGGGTCTTCACATTCCCCATTCCAACCTACAATATAACAAAAGATTTTAACTGGGATAATCCTAACCTAAACGGCCTGTGGGAGATGACAGCCAAATACGGCATCCCCTACTTCTCCAACTTTATCAACTCTGACATGAAGCCAGAGGACGCTCGCTCCATGTGCTGCCGACTCAGACTTGACAATAGAAAACTTGAAAAACGGGGCGGTGGCCTCTTCGGCGCCAACCCGATGACCGGTTCCATCGGCGTCGTCACGCTCAACCTGCCACGACTGGGGTACTTTTCCAAAACCAAGGAGCACTTCTTCGACAACCTCGAGAAGCTCATGGATATTGCCAAGGACAGCCTTGAGGTCAAACGAAAATTCCTCGAGACAAACCCCAATCTTTACCCGTACACCAAGTTCTACCTCCGCAAGATGAAGGAGCGGTTTGGCAGGCATTGGGACAACCACTTCTCAACGATTGGGATTATCGGCATGAACGAAGCGTGCCTCAATCTTCTGGGCGAGGATATCACGACAGAAAACGGCAAAAAGTTTGCAGAAGAGGTGCTTGATTTTATGCGCGAGCGGCTCATCAAGTATCAGGAGGAGACCAAAAACCTGTACAACCTAGAAGCCACTCCTGGGGAAGGGACGACCTACCGGTTCGCTCTCTCCGATAAGAAGAAGTTTCCTGAGATCGTCGTGGCCAATGAAAAGGAATGGAAGAAAGGATCCCATCCGTTCTACACCAACTCCAGCCACCTTCCGGTCAACTACACCACCGACCTGTTTGAAGCGCTTGACATGCAAGACAGCCTCCAGACTAGGTATACGGGGGGGACGGTGATGCACAACTTCCTGGGCGAGCGCATGAAGGATGTGGAGAGCACCAAGCAGCTGGTACGAAAAATATGTGAAAACTACCACCTGCCCTACTTCACGTTGACTCCGACGTTCTCTATCTGTTCCTCTCACGGGTACCTTGATGGGGAACAGCCCAAGTGTCCACACTGTGGCGAATCCTGCGAGGTGTACTCGAGGGTTGTGGGGTACTTGCGTCCGGTTCAGCAGTGGAACTTAGGCAAACAGGCGGAATTCTCCGAACGGGCGCCTTACCAGCCGTAAGGGACTGTGCAAAGGATAATGAGACTCTTGCAAAAGCGAGTTTTGCAAGAGTCTCTGAACTTATTTTACACCACGCCGATTATTTGAGGCGAAGCACTCATGGCCGTTTCTTTATGGTCCCTAAATGACCACTACCGGCATTTTAGACAGATCAAGCAGTTCAACTTCCAATGGCCACTTTATTTGAAATGACTCTGCGGTTCGCTGCGCGTAGTCTCGATTGAAAGCGTCCAAAGCAGGTAACAGCTT
>JAJZPP010000037.1:3663-6475 GCA_021811115.1 bacterium
GAACCTCTGCCGAGTCAGGAAGCTGGCGGGCCAGACCCGTCGCATCCGGCATCCTTTCTTTTTGAAGATACCAGTCGATGATTTTCTCCATATCCTCGATTTTCGCCACATCCGTTTTATACTGTGGAAGCAGCCCTACGGCCGTATCAACCTGCCCTCGTTCCAGGTAGCCACAGACCAAAAGGCTGAGTGTATGATCATGCAACAGGGGATCTAAGTCTGGTGTTTGAAGGAACGAATCAGCAAACCTCTGAGCCTCTTTGATTTCATCCGATTTAACATACTGGTCCACAATGGTGTACAGAGCCTCACATTGGCAGCGACGATCTGTTAATTGTTCTTTAAATCGTAATGCCGCTTCCTCCCTATTCATGATGATATGTTTTCTCACTATATAAGAATGCACCTTCGGATACAGTGTTGAGAGGGCCACCTGCTCAGCCCGTTGGGTATCGCCACTCTTGTCGAGTCGTTTAACAACAGAAAAAGCAGCGCAAGACTGCCAGCTAGGCTGTTGGATTTGCTTCGTCAAGGAAACCGCCTCCTCAAGGAACTGTTTCATTTTCTCTGTATTCCCCAGCTTTTGAGCCGTTTTGGCTTCACTCAGAAGCCTCTCGACCGGTTCAAGCGGCGTGTTATACCAAGAAGGTATCTGTTGGATTGTCGACATAAAATGGGCCTCCTTTCTATGAAACTAAATCTTGAATAGTAATCTCAGCACACGCCTCGCGCACCATCGCGTTCAACCGAGCGAGCCGCTGGTTCAGGAGTCGAACGGGGCTTCCATACCCTTGAATATCGAGAGGATACAGTTCAGTCTGACTTGGAGGATCGATCGCCTCGATCACCCTCCACATAGAAATGGCGGAGGGAACATCAACGAGTGAAAAGCCGCCAGTCTTGCCTGGACGCGAACTGACGAGGTTTTCTCGAACAAGCACCTGCATGACCTTTGAAAGGTACTCTGAGGGCACTTTTGTCATCTCAGCAAGTTGCTTCGTCGTCAGAGGGGTTAACGGCCGTGCTGCCAGGCACACAACGGCCCGAAGCGCATACTCTGCTGTTTGAGAAATCATACTTTCGTCCAAACTCCAGCATTTAGAGGCTTTTGCAAATCTATGAAGGTCACAGTAACAGATGGACAAAGTAAAAGCAAACTCACATTTGCGTTAGGGACCATAAAGAAATAATCTCTGCCAATTTGGGCGAGCGAGACCATTGGGATGTGAACGATCGTGACGAGCCCTATAGTGTACTCTCTGGGCGAGGAACGATCGTTCGCAGAGAATTGGTCGCAGCCGGCCAAATTGTGCGGATTGTTTCTTTATGGTCCCTTAATCCAAGCGCCGTTATTTTTTCTGCAAGAGGAAATGTTTCAGGATGTGGATGCACAACATAGAGATGATCCAGACGAAGATCCTGTAAGGCGCAGAGCATCGATTTCGTGATTTTTGGAGCATCCGTATATTTCATTTCAAATCCAAGCCGTTTGCCATCCCGAAACAGGAGAAGATCCAGTTCCGCACCACCTTGCGTTCCCCAAAAGAAGCACTCTTCAGGAAAGGCTTGGTATTTTTTAATGATTTCTTCGAGAGCAAAACCTTCCCACAATGCTCCTAATTTCGGACATACCTGGAGTTCTGCCTCACTTTGTATACCGAGCAAGGTATGGAGGATCCCACTGTCTCGAATATAGATTTTTGGCGTTTTTACCTGTCGTTTACTGATGTTTTCATACCACGGCTCCAAGAGACGAACCATAAACGTTCCAGTCAAGATATCAACATATTTACGCACTGTATGCTGCGTTATTCCGAGAGATTTACCGATTTCCGTTACATTCAATAGACAGCCGTGGGTATGAGCAAGCATCATCCATAAACGCCTCATCTGCACAGCTGGTATTGAAAATCCAAGATTGGGAATATCCCTCTCCATAAAAGTAGATATATAGGCTTGTCTCCAAGCGTAACTTTCCAGCTCAGAGCTTGCCAGATAGGATTTTGGGAAGCCACCGCGGAGCCACAGTCTCTTTGACTCATTGGTCTCTGCCAGAGAAAACGGGGTCAATTCAATGTAACCGATGCGGCCTGCCAGCGTTTCAGAAGAATGCTGGACCAGATCACGAGAGGCACTCCCTAAAATCAGAAATTTACAAGGTTTCTCATCGACGAGAACTCGAAGCACTGGAAATAGATCGGGCTTTCGTTGAATTTCGTCGATGACAATGAGATTGGTTGTAAGATCTGAGAGTGTGAGCATTGGGTTTTCAAGCCGAGCGCTGCTGAGTGGATTTTCAAGATCAAAATAGGATACACCTTCAATATCCTGAATATACTGCTTTGCCAGCGTCGTTTTTCCAACCTGTCTTGGTCCAAGTAGACCACACACAGAATGGATAGAAAACTGAAACCCGATTTTCTCTAAAAAGTGCAGCCGTTTCACGAAAATCATCCTTGCAATTTAGCATTTCGATTTTCATTTTACAAGGATAATCCCCCCTAAGTCAAGTAATTCCCGTGAATAAGGGGCCTTAAAGAAACAGACATGAGCGCTTCGCCTCACAATAATCCATGAAAAGCATGGGACATTAGCACAAGGCTTTTCAGAGTAAAGCTCATTCCTGCCCTTCTCTGCGATCTCGGTGTTCTCGGTGGTTCAAAAATTGTTCATGCATGCCAAACGAAAACATGTGCATGCCAAAAGTTGTAGTAATTATTTAACCACCGAGAACACCGAGATCACAGAGACGCTACCGCGCGCAAAAAAAGTTCAGCTTGATTCTCCCATCAATTCTACTCATGAACCATTC
>JAJZPP010000038.1 GCA_021811115.1 bacterium
ACGATGCTCCTAGCCCAAGCACGCTATCTCTTGCCATGGCGAATTCTCCTCAACCGCAGAGACTTGAAAAAAATACGTTACAATCAAAAAGGGCGTTAGCCAGTAAGAAAGCCAAACCCCCTAAACACGCCATTTTGGGTCAATCACGAGCGACACATAAATCGAAAACGATTGAAAAACGGCCTCAGACTTCATTAGAAAGCAATTTGCTATTAGCTCGTGGACGACTTTTGAATGAGTATTTTTTGTACGAAGCGGCTATCCCCGTACTATCGAAGGCTATTACCCTCAATCAAAATGATGCTTTTTTAGGGCAAGCATACGATTTTACGCTTCTGTACGATGAGAGGTACGCTTTTTACAAAAGAGCTATGGCAAAAGCGGATCCACCACCTCTTGCACTTCTGTATGCCTTCATTCATTGCCGCCATGCTCCAGGGATTCCTGTTGTCTCTATGAGTGAAGCGATGACACTCATGAAAGGGGCATTGAAAGGCTACTTTACTCCCGAAGCGATCGCTACTTCACCATCGCTGTTTCCTACTGAAGAGCAAGAATACGAGTATTGGGAGGATACATTCATATCGATTTTCAACGCCAGTCTTAGTGCTTCTTGCATTGATCCACCCTTTGTGCGCGAAGAAATCAATGAGGATGATTTTGTCACATGACTGAAAAGATTGTATTTGACCTCGTCCGTTCCAAAAGTTGGGAACAATTAATTCGTACTGTGCCTCCTGAGCAAGTCGTAGACAACATGACCTTTGTTGGCGCTTTGAAAGTTGCCTATCAAATTCTCATCCCTAAGACCCAAGAAAAGGAGAGGAGAAAGTACGGCTTTGCCATTGCTGATTTACTTTTCAGAATCCGAGAGACAGAAATGAACACGTCTTGGAAACACTACGCATTGCTCGGCCATCTGTATACCGTCTATCCTGAATATGTTGATGAGCACTACCTTGCTTACAAACGGGCTATGGATCTGGCCGACAACCCCCCACCCCGGTTGCTCATTGAAATGGCGCGCTGCTGTCAAATTCCGGGCTTTCGGAGGCTTCCAACTATCGAAGCTCTAGAATTTGCGAAGCAAGCGATTCAAGGCTATCTCTTTGTTGATGGTGTCAAATTGCTATGTGAAATTTACGCAGAGCGGGATGAAGGGCAACAACTGGCGCATTGGAAAGACATCTACGATTCGATCAAAGATACGAATCAAGAAAGTCATCCAATCCTTCCCAGATATATCTACGAAGAGATTACGGATGCAGACTTCTACGGCACCCTAGCCAGCGGTTGACCCATGTGGCAGAGGATTTCGTGACCTTGTGCGGAGAGGGTGAGCAGGTCTTCTGAGATCGTGACGTGTCCAGGCTCGAAGAGAAGGAGGATCGCGGAGCCACCGAGGCGAAAGTACCCTTTCTCTTGCCCCTTTTTTACCCATGAGTGTGGCACAAAGTTTTGCACGATAGTGCCACAATTTGTCGCTCCCACCTCAATGTAGGCAATATGCCCTGTTGTCTCGCTGTGGAGAAGGGTGATAGCCCGACGGTTGGACCACCAGATCCAGGGACGGGTTTGGGTGGCTATCGGATTGACGGAAAAGAGCGATCCATGGATCCAGGACGTCTGCGAGACTTTGGCATCACAGGGGAACAAAAATCTGTGGCAATCGGCTGGGCAGAGGCGACAAATGACCGCAGTTCCTCCGAGAAAACGGGCAGCGAGCGATTGGCACTCGAGTAGCTTTTCAAGAGAAAAAGTCTCCCCTTTGACCTGAAACGTCTGTGACGAGCCTATCTGCTGGATGATGGTGTACCTCCCATCTGCCGGGATCGTGATGGTTTTTGGATCAGGATCTTGTGGGCGAGCTTGGGGTTTGAGACGGCGTGTGAAGAAGTCGTTGAAGCTTGAAAATTGATCGGAAGGAAGCTGGCTCTCCTCCATATCGATGTGAAACCGCTCGATGAATGGTGCGATGCCTTTTCGACTCCGCTTTGTGTCATAGTACTTGCCAGCGAGCCATGAGAAGAGAGGCCATCGACAGATAGCGTGCAGCAGGGTTCTTCCAACTGTTTTGGCGGCGAGGGTGTTCCCGTAAAGGAGAAGAAGCAGCCATTCCCCCCACACATCCTCTTGGACGGTTTTTCTCGTAGTTCGATCGATGACAGGAATAGCCATTACTTACCGCACACAGGTGGGATCTCTTTTGCCTTCGCAGTGTGAGAGATCTGTTCTAATTCATCAAGAAACTGTTTCCGAAAATATGGCTCGACGCGTGCCTCATGGATACTGTTCAGGAGTTTTAGGGCGCACGACGAGAGCTTATATAAGCTGTCTGCATTGTCTTCAGAGGCGATGCAGAGGGCTTCTTGGGTCCTAAATGCCTTCAGGTGAGTCTGAAGCTGATGGAGCGATTGGAGGGAGTGTTCGGTTGCATTAATGAGGAGGACAATGTGCTGTTCCTCCGTCATGCCGCTTTCTGGGCAATCGGGTTCATCACTGGCAATCGCATAGGATGTGAAAAGAGTAAAAAGAATAAGAATTAGCCTCATAGCATATCTCACAGAGTAGTTTTAAGTAACCGGCTCATGGCCCGCTTATCTTCGCGTGCCTTTATAGCTTCACGCTTATCGTGAACCTTCTTTCCTTTGGCCAGCGCGATCAGCAGTTTGGCAAAGCCTTTTCGCAAAAAAAGGGCGAGAGGAATACATGTCAGCCCCTTTTCCTGGATAGCCGCCCCAATCTTTTGTATCTCTTTGGCATGGGCCAAAAGCTTTCGCTTGCGCTTCTCTTCGTGGTTGTAGACGTTGCCAAAGGAGTATGGAGGAATAGAGGAGTTAATCAGCCATAGCTCCCCCTTCTCAATGGAGATAAACGCCTCTTGGAGGCTTCCACCATTGATTCTTAACGATTTAATTTCGGTGCCGAGGAGCTGGATGCCGACCTCATATTTCTCCAAAATCTCATAGTCAAACGTGGCGCGGCGATTAGAGATGATCTCTTTTGTAGCTTCGTTCATGTGGGAACCTCGAGGAGAAAGCGGCTGAGGCGCTGGTGGTGCAACCCTCCGAAGAGGTGGCGTGTCTGGCTGGCTGTCAGGAAGAGTTTATCTTTTGCCCGTGTCATGCCAACGTAGAAGAGCCTTCGTTCCTCTTCGATCGCCTCTTCCTTGCCTTTTGAGTTGATGTGGGGGAAAAGATCCTCTTCCAAGCCGACAAGAAAGACGACGCCAAACTCAAGCCCTTTGGCATTGTGGATCGTCGCTAAGGTCACTGCGGGGCCATCCTGTTTCTTATGCTCTCGTGCCCCCTCGAGGAAAAGCTCTTGGAGGAAGACGGAAGGAGGCGTCCCTGGATGCAGCTCTTCCCACTCCTGAGCGCGGCCAAGCAGCTGCTCTACGTTCTCTTTACGGTCCTGGAACGTCTCAGGGTCTTCTTGGAGAGAGGAGAGGTATCCAGTATCGTTGAGGGCCGATGAGATGAGATCCGTGACAGATCCTTCATCAAGTTTTTTCTTTAAAGAAGAGATGTGCTGGCAGAAGGTAGCAAGCCCTCCTTTTTGCCGCTTGGTAAGCTCTCCGTCGGAGGCAACCATATCCTGAGCCGCAACGAAGATGGGAGAGGCAGAGTCGGTGGCCGCCTTTTGGATCTTTGTGAGAGTCACCTCTCCTATGCCATGGCCAATCGCTTGAATAGCCCGGTTGAAGGCAGCCGTATCTTGTGGCAGTGAGGCGAGTTGGAGGAGGCTCAATACATCCTTGACCTCTTTGCGTGAGTAGAAGGGGGTGCCTCCCCAGATACGGTAGGGGATTTTTGCCTCGATAAACCGGTCTTCAAAGGATCGGGACTGGGCGTTGGTGCGGTAGAGGACCGCTATCTGATCGTGGGTGATCGTCTGTTCGTGAATTTTACCAGCCACATATTCGGCCTCATGCCGTTCTGTTCTGGCGATGAAGCGCGAGAGCGGCTCTCCTTTGCCCCGCTGGCTCCACAGATCCTTTTCGAGGCGGCCTGCGTTATGTTTGATGACTGCGTTGGAGGCGGCCAGAATGGTGTTGGTACTCCTGTAGTTTTGATCGAGGCGGATGATGGTGGCATCCGGAAAGGTGTCGCGGAAGGAGAGGATGTTGGCCACATTGGCTCCGCGCCATGAATAGATGGATTGATCGGGATCGCCAACAGCAAAAATGTGGCTTGAGGGGCCGGCTAGGAGGGAGGCAAAGCGGCTTTGGTTTTCGCACGTATCTTGGTACTCGTCGACAAGCAGGTGGGTCCACCGTTCATTGTAGCTCTTGAGGGACTCAGGAAATTTTTGAAAAATCTGGAGGGGAAGGTACAGGAGGTCATCAAAATCGACAGCGCCCGATTGGCGTAAGTTGGTTTGATACTGGTCAAAGAGGGAGCGGGTCAGTGAGTCGAAGCTAGGGAAAGAGGAAGGAACATTTTTTATCTTTGAGAAACAGCTCCGAAAGATGCGAACCTCTTTATCTTTACACACATAGCCACGAGCCTTCAGGCAGCTTTTGAGGACCTTCTCGCTCTCCTCTTCGTCATAGATGGCAAAGTTTTTTGGGTAGTCGAGCAGGTGGCAGGATTCTCGGAGGATTGTGGCACCAAGGCTGTGGAAGGTTGAGACTAGCACTTGAGAGCCGACGAGGTGGTGGACCCTCTCGCGCATCTCCTTTGCGGCTTTGTTGGTGAAGGTGACGGCTACGACGTTTGATGGGCAGACTCCACTGCGGATGAGGTGGGCGACACGCATGGTGGCAACCCGTGTTTTTCCTGATCCGGCTCCAGCAATGACGAGGGTTGGGCCTGAAGCAACACAGACAGCCTCTTTCTGCTGCGGGTTTAAGCGAGCAAACTCTTGATCAAAATGGGGGTGCGTCACAGGCGTTCAGTCTCCGATAATAAGCGATAATTGTATCACTTGGTTGCGTATGTTTGCATTTAAAATATTCAATTGATAAAAAGAGGGAATCGTTGACGATTGCGGTGAAGTAGGAATAAGTGGTATTATACTTTCTTCATAATAAAAGGAATTTTACATGGAAGCTAAACAAATTGTTCCAACTCCTCCCCCATTCCAACCACCTCTTCCCCCGGTCGCTCCCCAAGCGAGCGAACTAAAGTCTAAAATTTTACGTTGCTGGGAGGGAGTCAAGGGCCACCGCTCCGTTTCGGTGGAGGAAGCTCGGGCGGCTCTTTCTGATATCGTTGCCTACACGCTTTCTCCCCACGAGGCAAACGATCCCACGATAGAGACTATTTACAAGCTCAGCAATTTTCTCCTTCTTAAGAAGCCAAAACTGTCTAAGGAGGAGGCTGCTTTATTGGAACGGCTCCAGATTTATGCTGAACTCCAGACGAGTGCGGCGGAGCGGGAGCGCATTCTCGCCTCTCCAGAGACGTTCTATCGTTCGCCCATCAACAAAGAGTACCTTGCGAAATGGAAGTCGTGTAAATATCCTCTCGAGGCGCTTCTGTGGAACCCTACGATCCCTAAGTTTATCTTTGAAGGCCACCTCCACCATAAGATGAAGGCGTATGGCATGGTGCCCCATTACGTTCCTGAAACCCATGAATTTCAAATCATGGTTGATGGGAAGTACACGAACGCTGCCGTGATGGCCGAGCTTCTCACCACCAAGGAAGAACAGCTATTGGGCCACCGCTCTCACTTTCTTGTTGCGAAGCACAACGAGACGGAGACGTGGAATTTTTTGCCTGAGGTCGGATTGACGAAGTGGCAAGATCGAGAATGGAAGAGGCTCAAACCCATTGCCCATTTATCGAAGGAGCAGGTGGCGTATGCACAAAAACGGGCTCACCTCAGTGCTTCTGATCCAAAGTCTGAGCCCCTGCCGTTCGTTGTTGAAATTGTGGGCTCATGGAATGCCTACCGAGAATACCCTCTCATTAGTGGCTATCAAGAGACGTTTAGCGGGAAGCACCCGTGGATTCGACTGATCGATGCTCGCACAGGGGATTTGTATTCGCTCGGGTTTGGTGTTGGAGCTAACATTTCTCCTCTTCAACCGACAACCGTAGTAGATGGCGTCTTTCGTTCTCCAGATCCGTGGGAGACGATATCCTGTACGGGAAGACCGGTCACGGGCTTTGGCTTAACTGCGCAACAGTTTGACGAGCTGAAAGGTAAAATAGAAGAAGCTCAAAATAAAAAGGTTTATTTCAATTTTATTGAGCACAATTGTACAAAATTCATCGAATGGGTTGTCCATACCTATGGACCTGAAAATTCGAAGAATGTTTCCTTTTCAGCCGATCTTTCGGAGATCATCTATCGAATGTTACCCCGATCGGCTCGAAAAGGGGCTGAAGTGGCAACAGGCGTGACGCAGGGTGTTAAAAAGGTGACCTACCAGTTTATTCCGCCAATTATTAAGGATAGTTATAAGTTCTTTACGAGATCGG
>JAJZPP010000039.1:0-4613 GCA_021811115.1 bacterium
GGCCTCCCGCCAACATGGCGACAAACATTTTTTTGATGAGGTCTTGTTGGCCTACGATGCGCTGTTCTACCTTCCGCAAGCACTGCGTCAGCATCTCTTTGACTTCCACAAATCTTCTACCTCTCGAAAAGAAACGATATGTTGTATCCATAGCATACATCACATTTTGCGTTGAATTTAATCTGGTTTTGAGCCTATACGTTGTGCCAATGCAAACGCGTTACGCCCAAAAGAAAGGAGGCTGTATGAGATATCTTGGTTTGTTTTTTGTTCTCCTTCAGGGGATGCTGTGTTCCTCGACTTCACCAAAGAGTTCTTTTCGCTTGTTGATTTTACACGACGGAGAGACAGCAAAAAACATGACCAATCCTCATGCTACCGACTGTCGCTATATCAGGAAAACATTTCGCAGCATCACAGCAGCTCTTAAACTCCCCATGAAAGTCACAGAGAGTTCGACCCAAGAATTTTCAAGCCGAAAGTTTCGCGAATGGACTCAAAAAATTCAAACCACCCACGACATCGCTATCGTCTACTATTCTGGGCGTCAAAATAAGGATGGTAAAGGTCTAGTCCCATCTATACAGCTTTCTCGGGGAACCTCTCTTGAGGTGACAAATGGTTTTGACATGTCTGCGATTCCTCTCCGAAGACGTCCTCGATTTGCGCTCACTTGTTTTGACTGTTACGAAACACTCATTCCCTTTTCGGGCAAACAAGCTCAGCTTGCAAAACCCCTCAGCAAAAAGGAGGGAATGAAATACCGCAAATATTTCCAAAAGCTATTCTTAAAGAGCCATGGAAATTTACTATTGGGTTCCCCACAAAAGGGCCATCAGGGATTTGGTTTTGTTATCGGCGAAAAAAAGCAAGGCGCTTTCACAAGAGCCTTTTTGGCCGCCCTCAGGCAGTCCAATAACAATTGGTGCCAATTGATCCAAGAAACTCGCCGAGCTTTGCAACAGAATCCATTTCCAGAACAGGATTGCTTCGAGACTTCATCGAAATTGATGCCAAGCTATTCGCAAAAATAAGAAATGAGAGAATTTATGAAAACATTTTTTCTATTTTGTGTCCTATTTCTTCATGGTGTGGCTCTTAGTTCTCAACCTCATATCAGGGCACTTATAGTTGCGAATACAGAGGCAGAGGGTATTGGTTGCGTTCATGATATTGCAGCAATGAAACAATCCCTTGAAGTTATCGGGAAGAAAATTGGCTATGCGGTAAGTACGACAGTGGTTAAAGGTCGAGATTTCAAAGCAGAATCAGTTATTAACGAATTAAGGCATATGTCGCTAAGCTCTGATGATATTGCATGTTTGTACACAAACAATAGAGAAGACTCTGAATTGCGACAAAAGAGTGGCAGTAGTATCATTTTGTAAGAGACTTTTGAAAAGCGTCTGCTGATCTTTATTCAATGGTCTTTTTTCCAGGCTTATAAAATCGCATGTACAACCTGTCCAGGTTGCACATGCCGTGAGGTAATCATGTTATCATTTCTTAAATGGCTTTTTGGCACAGCGCAAGATAGGACGATCCGTCGATATCAAAAAATTGTCGAGGAAGTCAACCGACTCGAAGAGGGCTTACAATCGCTCACCGACGAGGCGCTAACAGCAAAGACTCAAGAGTTTCGCAATCGATTGGCGGCTGGCGAAACCCTCGACCAGCTGCTTCCAGAGGCATACGCTGTTGTCAAAAACTGTTGCCGACGCATGTGGGGAATCGATGTCCACGTTTCTGGCTACAACCAGAAATGGGACATGATCCCCTACGACGTCCAGATCATTGGAGCGATCGCTCTCCATGACGGCGCCATTGCCGAGATGCAGACTGGCGAAGGCAAAACGGTCACCGCCGCAATGCCTCTCTACTTAAATGCCCTCACAGGGCAGCCTGTCCACATCGTCACCGTAAACGACTATTTGGCCAAACGGGACTGCGAATGGATCGGCTCCATCTACAGAAGATTGGGATTGACCACAGGCATCTTGCAGCAAAACATGAACCATGATGAACGCAAGAAGATTTACGCCTCCGACATTGTGTACGGGACAGCTTCTGAGTTTGGGTTTGATTACCTGCGCGACAATTCCATGGCCATTTCCGCCTCAGAGCAGGTCCAGCGAGGCCACTACTTTGGCCTCATCGACGAGGTCGATTCTATTTTGATCGATGAGGCGCGCACCCCTCTCATTATCTCAGGCCCATCGGCTGTCACGCGCCAGCTCTATGGAGAGTTGCGCGAAGGGGTCTCACGGCTTGTACAGCACCAGCGGGATGAGTGCCAACGCATCGGCCTGGATGCCAAAAAGGTATTGGATCGGTTCTGGTCAGACCAAGGGACCGCCACCTCGCTCACGAACGATGAGTATGAAGCGTGCCAACGGCTGTGGCTCATCAGCAAGGGAACCCCGCGAAACAAGGTGCTCAAACGGCTCAAAGAGCATCCCGACATTAGGGCAGCGATTGATAAGTGGGACCTCCACTACTACAAGGAGCAGAACAAGGAACTCAGAGCTGAGGCGCTTGCTCAGCTGTACATCATCGTCGACGAAAAAGCCAATGAGTACGAACTGACTGAGAAAGGCATCCAAGCATGGATTGAGGGCGGCGGAAAGAATGATGACTTTGTCATGCTCGACTTAGGGTATGAGCTCTCCTCCGTCGATAAGGACCCCACACTCTCACCAGAAGCCAAACTGGCCAAAAAGCTTGAGATCCAACAGGAAGATTCTCTCCGCAAGGAGCGGTCCCACAACCTGCGCCAGCTATTGCGTGCCCATCTGCTCATGGAAAAGGATGTTGATTACATCATCCAGGAAGACAAAATCGTCATCATCGATGAGCATACCGGCCGTATGCAGCCCGGACGGCGGTTCTCAGACGGCCTCCACCAGGCCATCGAGGCCAAAGAGGGAGTTGCGATTCAGCGGGAGACGCAGACGTATGCTACGATTACGCTCCAAAACTACTTCAGGATGTACAAGAAGCTGGCCGGGATGACCGGTACAGCCATCACCGAAGCCCACGAGTTTAAAGAGATCTACAAACTCAATGTCCTCCAGATACCCACCCACAAACCATGCTGCCGGTGCGATAACAACGATGAGATGTACATGACCGAGCGGGAGAAGTATACCGCCATACTGAATGAAGTCAAAAAAATCCATGGGGAAGGAAGACCCATCCTCCTCGGTACCGAGTCTGTAGAGGTGTCTGAAAAGCTTTCCAGGCTCTTTAAACTCAATCGGCTCGAACACACCGTCTTGAACGCCAAGAACCACACGAAAGAGGCTGAAATCATCGCCATGGCCGGCCAGCCTGGTGCCATCACTATTGCCACAAACATGGCCGGAAGGGGAACCGATATTAAATTGGGGCCGAACATCGCCTCTATCGGCGGCCTCCACGTCATCGGGTCGACGCGCCACCAATCGCGCCGCATTGACCGACAGTTACGCGGCCGTAGCGGCCGTCAGGGAGATCCTGGCTCATCTAAGTTCTATGTCTCCCTCGAAGACCCTCTCATGAGGCTCTTTGCCTCTCCATCGCTCACCTCATGGCTGCAACGGTTCCGTCCACCGGAGGGCGAGGCGATCTCAGCGGGCATTCTCAACAAATCGATCGAGACAGCACAGAAACGGGTTGAGTCACGCAACTACATGATCCGTAAAGCTACGCTTGAGTACGATGATGTCATGAATAAGCAGCGGCAAGAGATCTACAGTTACCGCAATGAGCTCCTCCATGCTGCCGATCCGATGTCAGTGGCGTTCGATGTAGTCGAGCAGATGATCCTCCATGCTGCGGACCACTTCCTGATCGACGCCTCTGATGAGGCAAAGAACCAGTTCCGAGAATGGGTGGCCACGGTAGCTCCCATTGCGTTAGACGAATCGGTCCTCTTTGAGGCCCGTTCCACCATTGAAACGCTCGCGAAAAAAGCCTCTGAACGTATCATCGAAGCGCTTCGGGATAAGTTGGCCATAGAGCTAAAGACAGTCGAGCAGGCATCTGGAGACTCTTCAGAAGCCGAAAAGATGATGCAAGAGATGGTGCGATCAATCATGATTCGCACGGTGGATGCGCGTTGGCAAAACCACCTGCTTGAGATGGATCATCTCCGGGCTGACGTCCATTTACGAGCGATTGGACAAAAGGATCCGCTGGTTGAGTTCAAACACGAGTCTTTCCGTCTCTTTGACACCTTTACGATGCTCCTCAGAGAGGAGACTGTGCGCACGCTCTTCAAGTTCCATGTGATCACGCAGTACGAGCAACAATTCCTCGCAGAGCCTGAGGAAGAAGAGGAGATCGAGTTCGAAGAGGACCGTTCCTTTGCGTCTGAACTCGAAGAGAATGAGCAAATCCCCATGGCCAACGCCGAACTCGAACAACTACCCGTTACCCCCATCCACGTGACACCGAAAGTGGGGCGCAACGATACGTGTCCTTGTGGCAGCGGAAAGAAGTTTAAGAAGTGCTGCGGGCACGAAGAGGAGTAGCGCTCCTTTGCTGACTCCAGTGGGATCGGACGTGTACACGCCGATACTATTGTCCGATAATCACTTCATACATTAGAAGCTACTTTCGTACACCGCTCA
>JAJZPP010000039.1:4623-6393 GCA_021811115.1 bacterium
TTATAAATTCAGTATTTTCAGTATTTTCGATTGTTATTAATTTCTTCTTATGAAATAATTTTATGCATACGAGGCGAGAAGTCTCGCCGGCTGTGTTCGTTGAAAATCCAACGGGATTTTGCGGCCATAGAGTTGCAACTGCTTCTAAATAAGTGTATGAATTCTACTGAATTAGATTCGTTTTGTGCTCAATTTGCTGCTTTATCTATTTCACCGCCCTATCAAGGCGCATGCTCTGGTTGGTTGCTACACCAACCAGAATGCGCACATGAGCCGATTAACGGCCCGATACGTGACGGTTGGTCTTTTAACTCGTCAAACTATTCTTTCAAATTCACTCCGCCTCCTCCAAAGCATCCCCCTGTATATAGGGTGGGAAAAAGAGTGGTGAGACCTTTCATAAACGCTAGTGGGGCCGCACTCCGATGCTCTTGGAACGCTAGCGGGGCTGCACTCCAATCTTCCTGGAACACAGTCAAGCGTGTTTACCCGGTTGTTGTAGATAGTCTTGCGCATCTCTTCCAATGGACGAAGCTCTATCTCGAAGGAACAAATACAACAGCTGCCGACTACCAACAGTCTGGTGCAGAGGAAATTTTGGGTGCCCTCAAACGTCTAGAATATGAGGATGTCAAAACAGGGACAAGTGGTCCTAAAGCCCATGCAGAAAGGTCATACCGCTTGCGGGAAGAATGCTTGTCCAGGAGCAAGGGCCGGATCAGTAGTTGCGAAGCTTTTACGTATCCTATTGACCCGGGCCTATGTTCTAGTGCAGACAACGTGTTGCAAATGAGCGTGTGGCATGTTCATCGGCTCGATTTTCAAGACAAAATTATGCAGAAAAGTTTTTCTGAGGCGATAGAGCTTTCAGAGAGATTTCAAGATGTGAGTCCGCGCACCTATGCCTTGCGAGGCAATACGGCAGCAGGAAAAACGAGGATGGCAAAGATTGATCCCCTTTTCCGTAGAGCCCTGGATAAAAAAGGGGAGCTCAGGGGCGTTCTCAACCCTGACGCCATTAAGGCAGAACTTGCGATTGGAAAATCAACGCTGACCGCACTGCAAGTTCACATAGAAGGCATCGCAGTATGGAATCGGCTCTTCAACCAACTTATCGAAAAAACCCCCCGTTCTTCGATCGTTGTTGACAAAACGCTGAGTAGTATGAAGTCGGTTAACCAAATACTATCTCAGAGTAAACATCGTGGAGCTACGGTGCATTTGCTGGATATTGATCAGCCTCTTGAACTTTCTTGTTTAGGAGTGCTCACTCGCGACGTGCGAAGGGCCGACCAGGCTGTCGTTCCCTTCAGGGTGGTCTCTGAGGGGTTTTTGGCGATACGGAATAATCGGAAGACACTTCTGGACAAGGTAATGAGTGAGCCGGAAATAGGTAGTTACAGGCTCTATGCCCAATGCCTCGGAGGCCACGAAGTAGTAGCGGAAAAAGTGGAAGGAGGAGAGTTCAGGGTGCTTCCTGGAAAAGAGTCTCTCTTTGCTACGATGCTATCAGCGACAGAGGAAGAAGTTCAACGCGTTGCCCACCAGGTCCTTACCCCTGAGTACCTTCAGAGGACGGTTGCCGATCGTCCTTACCTGGCTTCAATTTATCGGTTCCAAGGAAAGACGATCGAGCAAGCTATGAACGAGCATTCTTCGGGAGAGAAGATTTTTCAAATGACAGGAACAACACGGCCTTAGGGACTGGGCAAAAATAACTGCTACAATTTGATCTGGCTGCGATTACCGATCTGTCGCAGATCGCTCCTC
>JAJZPP010000040.1 GCA_021811115.1 bacterium
CCTCATTTTTAGCCACAGAGGATAAAATTGTTCTTTATAACCCAAATTATTTGTGGGATGGTTCAAACTATTTTGGTGCGAGCATTTTAGCCTATGCGAAGTTGGGTTCTGCCAAGGGGTACACGCTTGTGTATGCGGAATCAAATGGCGTCAACCTCTTTTTTATTAGAGACGACATATTGGAAGGATTAAAAGATAAAGTTGTCTTTAAGAACCAGGGGAATGTCAATGAACTGTATGCACCGCCACGATACGGTAGTGGACCCAATGGGGGGCACCCAACCGATCCTCTGAAGAGAGAATTCCTCCCATTCCTCCAAGCATATACCCAATAAGGAATCGCATGAGACTCTTTGACATCGTGGTAATCGCCTGCATGGGCACCTGTTTCGTTTCTGCCAAACAACTCGTTGATAGCGACCAAAAAGCCGCGCTGGAGGCCTTGAGCGTCAATCCAGAATACATGCGGACATTTCCATTTGAGGCGTATCAGATCTGCTCAGTCCCACATCAAGGGACATTCTACATCGATACCCGCAATGACGTCATTAAAGCCTGCCTCTCTGTAGGAAGGCCTTGGGAACCCCAAACCGATCAAGTCATCTCTCGGTATACCAAACCAGACTCTATCGCTCTCGATATTGGAGCCCACATTGGAACCCATACGCTTGCTCTCTCGAAAGCGGTTGGCCCAAACGGACTGGTAATAGCTTTTGAGCCACAAAAGAAGATCTACCGCGAGTTGTGCATGAATCTGCGACTCAATTCGTGCGGGAACGTCATTCCGGTGCGATGTGCGCTTGGAAACGGGCATGGTGAGGTAGGGATGGAAATGCCCCTCCAATACAATGAAGGAGGGACGTATGTTGGCTCTGGCCCTGATCGAGTTTCCCTCACACGCCTCGACGATTTTCACCTCCATAACATCTCATTCATAAAAATGGATGTAGAGAATTATGAAGATTTTGTCCTGGCTGGAGGCGCCGATACCATCGCACAATCCAAGCCGGTCATCTTCCTTGAAATTCAAGGAAACTGCGAACAGCTCGCCACATCTGGGGGCACTCGAGAAGAAAAAACAAAGGCGACCATAGCGCAGTTGAGTAACATGGGGTACCAAGTATCTCTCTTTAGCGGCTGCGATTACCTGGCACTCCCAACCATTTAGGGACCATAAGCAGTTGCAAGAAGAATGAAGTGCCAACAAAAAAATAGAAAACGTATCGCATACGCCACGTTTGTATCTTTTCATGGATTATTGTGAGGCGAAGCACTCATGGCCGTTTCTTTATGGTCCCTTAGTTTTTTCTCTCGAGCGAAGCACAAGCCCATCAGCTTCTTGAGAATTTTTGCATTGTCATAGGTATACCCTTCCAACGCGGTAGTGAATTTCTGGCGCAACGTCCCGTCTTGAAGCAGCCTCTTCATCCCCTTGTAAATGGCATCGTCGTTGTTAGCTACGATCAACCCATTGGTCTCAGAACGAATTTGCTCGCGCGCCCCCCCAACATCGGTCACAATGATAGGACGATGTAAAATTTTAGCCTCTGTGGTCACAACACCCCATCCCTCAAAATACGAGAGGAAGGCAAAAATGTCGGCACGCTTGATGTATGGGTATGGATTGGTTTTTTCCCCAAGGAATATAAATTTCCCTACAAGCCCATTCGCAACAACCATCGTTTCTAACTGTTTTCGAAGGATATCATCCCCGCCACCGACCACATACCACTTAAAATGAAACCCATTGTTATCAAGTTTTTTGTGGATGCGAATAGCCCGATCGAGCGCCTTTTCCCCGGAAATTCGGCACACAGAAACGACAGACAGAGACGGGCTAGCCAAGATACCTTCGGCAAGTCGGGCAGAGAGTGTGGTGATTCGGTCCGAATCGATCACGTTATAGATGGTGTGAAGCTTTTTCACGTCTTTTGGATAGAACTTTTTAAAGCTTTTGGCCGCTCGTTGGGAAACTGCAATGAAGGCGCTTATTTTCTTTCTTTGCTTTGCGCTCTTAAACAACCAGTCTTTTCCCCACCCATTCAAGTCGGTATGAATGACCTGAAGACGCCTTTTTGCCTTTATCTGAAAGATCCAGCGAGACAAGGGCAAGGCGTGATGGAACGAGACAACCGCCGCATACCTATTCTGGCATGCCTCTTCAAAGGAAATCAGGTGCGTATCACTCTTCAACTCCTTCTCAAATGGCAAGCCTCTATTCAGGAGACACACATCGAATTGAGTCGAGGGTAATGGAAGCTTCTGTATGGTATCAGCAAAAGCCCTCTCAATCCCTCCGACAGGCATTGAAGGCATGATGAAAAGGACCTTAGAGTACTTTAAGAATGCGTTGTGGACCCTGCAGACTTGTTTGGAAATGGTTGTCGGAGAAAGTCGTCTTGAGGATAAGAGGGAGGGAACAGACCTTCCTTCAACGGCATGGACCGAAACGAAACAAGCCAGAAAAGCCAGCGGAAAAATGCAAAGCACTTTTTTCATAAAAACTCCATTGTCTATTCTCTCAAAGGAAGCGAATTTACGTAATTTAGAGTCGCAACGTCAATAACAATTAGTTTTTATCATACCAAAACGGTTTCTGAGCTTGGTGTGGCCTGCTAGGTACAGTCAATTTACCATAAATATAGTCGGAGAAATGACCGGTTGGTGGTTTTTTGGTTTTCCATGCGGCAACAGCGATGAGGAATTCTTCTGGGTACAGTGACATAGCGGGAAGTGTTGCCGCCGTTAATCGGTACCATTCCTCCATAAAATCAGACTGCGACCTGTTCCGAAACGAGAGGCCAACAATCCCAGCGGCCATATGGGGGATGTGCGATAAATCGTCCCCTGTGAGCCCACAATAGTGGACCGTATCATCAGGTATAATTCCGTCCTGGTAATCGGAATCTACCATGCTCTCGTTGCTGAGCAAAAAATATCCATTGTTTCGAATGGTTGAGAAGACAGAAGACAGATCGTTGGAGGGATGGATCGAGGTGTCAATCCACAAAACCTCCTGATACCCCATCATCGCCGCCTCAATAAACGATAAGATCTTAAAGGAATATGGCACGTGGGCGAGGCGAAGCCCTCCTTTTTCCTCCAACGGGTATCCACCAAGTCGAAAGAGAACATGGCCTCGATACCCTTCCTCTTCTAAATCTCTCACCACACGTTGCATCTTAGCGCTGTAGAGGTCAGGGCCGTAGGTATTATCAAAATTATATGACGAATACATGATAATGCAGCTCGAGCGGTCTTCAAGAGTAGCTCCTCCCATAACAACCGTTTTTTGGAAAGGCATTTCTCCTTTGGGTCCGACAAACCTGAATTGTTGCAAAATCCTATCCGCACGTGTCTGAGAACGGTCCAGATTCTCACTACTGACCCACCCATTCTGCACAATTTTGTGAAAGAGCGTGTCTAAATATGGCCGTCTGCCATGCTGTAAGTATTCCTGAAATTTCAAATAATCATTTGAACTTGGATGGTAGATGTCTGACAAGGAATTCCACAAGTCGACCAGCTCCTCGTCTCTGTAACTCGAATCGACAGATGGAGGAGGAAAAGCATACTCTGCAACGGAAGGTGCAGAGGATGCTACACAATAAAAAGACGAAAAAACCAGCGCTACAAAGAGGAAAGCCCTTCTCGCGTAGGACATCAACATGGTATCAGCTCGCAGCTGGCGGTTCAGCAGATGGCTGAATATCTTGGATGGCTCCCTTGAGCACTTCCATTTTGCCATCGGTCAGGGCTACGGTGATGGTGTCCTGCTGGATCTTGATGACCTCTCCAAGAATGCCGCCAACCAAAACCACCTTATCCCCCTTTTTGAGCGCTTGACGTTTGGCCTCAACAGCCTTACGCCGCTTCTGCTCAGGACGCCACAAGATAAAGTAGAAAAAGACGAGGGCGATAGCCACCATAATAAGCGTCTGTTCAAGGCCCTGCTCAGAAGCTCCCTGAACCGGTGCTGGATTATCAGCCAGTAAAAACATACAACGTTCTCCCAAAATTAGTTCGGGTAAATAGCATCTATTTTCTGCCGAAATGCGTCAAGAGTATCTGTTCGTAACGACTCTCGAAGTTGCCGCATGAAATCGAGGTAAAAGGCAAGGTTTTGCATCGTGACAAGCGTCATCCCAGTAATCTCATTCACGTGGAGAAGGTGGCGTACGTACGCTTTTGAAAGGCGGGATGGGAAGGCATCTAGGTCAGGATCAAAGGGAGAAAAATCCTCCTCATATCGGGCCGATTTTATTTGGATGCGCCCCTGCCACGTGTAAGCGGTTCCCCCGCGGGCATTGCGCGACGGGAGGACGCAGTCGAAGAGATCGACTCCTCGCAAAACCGCCTCAAATATATTACGAGGGGATCCTACTCCCATCAAGTAACGGGGCTTGTCCTGAGGTAAAAGAGGTTCTGTGACTTCAATGGTTCGGTACATCTCCTCAGGCGTCTCCCCCACAGCAAGCCCTCCTAGAGCATAGCCATCAAAGCCGAGTGGAAGGAGCTGCTCCGCACAGTACTGTCGAATCTCGGGAATGATGCCTCCCTGAACGATACCAAAAAGGCTCTGGTGAGATTTGAGCGGCTGGTGGCGGCACACATCGGCCCAGCGGAGCGTTCGCGCCACCGCCTCCTCAATGCTCGCACGGGGAGCGTTGCTCGGAGGACACTCATCAAAGCACATGGCAATGTCAGCGCCAAGGCACCGTTGGATGGCAACGCTCTCTTTTGGACCAAGAAAATGGCTCGACCCATCGATGTGCGACTTAAAATAGACTCCATTCTCCGTCATCTTGCGCAGTGTGGAGAGCGAAAAGACTTGAAACCCTCCTGAATCGGTGAGAATGGATCTATCCCAGCCTGTAAAGGCGTGTAAGCCGCCCGCTCGATCAATCAGTTCGGCACCGGGGCGGAGCATCAGGTGGTACGTGTTGCCCAAAATAATCTGTGCGCCAATCTCTTTGACCTGCGCCATCGTCAGCGTTTTGACCGTTCCTCGGGTGCCCACAGGCATGAACATGGGCGTCTCAAAGGAGCTATGGTCCGTCGTCAGCCGTCCTAAGCGTGCCTTTTGGACTCTTCTTTGGATAGAAAAAGAGAGTGATCCCATTAGGCGTCCTTGCGTAACAGAACAATGTTTTCAACATGGTAGGTCTGGGGAAACTGGTCGACCGCCTGAATTGCCCGTACAGACCAGCCTCTTTGAACAAACCATGCTACGTCAGAGCTCTGTGTTTCAGGGTTGCACGAAACGTAGACGAGTCTATTCGGGGAGACGGTGTGAAGCGCCTCTCGACAAGCAGACGAGAGGCCGGCTCGAGGAGGGTCAACAATAACAACAGTGGGAGGTGGGAGCCCCTCGAGGCGAGCGGCTACATCCCCTTCCAGAATACGAAAGTTACCAATCTGAAGCCGCTGGCTGTTGGTCTTGGCATCGTAGGCCGACTCTCTGGAAAGCTCAATCCCAATAACCTCTTTCACACATGGAGAGGCGAGCATCCCAAAGGTACCTATACCGCAGTAAAGGTCCCACACCACATCATCGGGGTGAAGATCGGCCAGCTGAAGCGCCTCTGAGTACAGCTTCATCGCCTTGTATGTGTTGGGCTGGAAGAATGCTTGTGGGCTGATGTGGAAGACAAGCCTGACCTCCTTTCCTTTTTGAGGCTCTACGACAAGCTCCTCTCGAATGAAATCGGGGCCAAATAGGATCATCTCATAAAACTGGGTCGCCATCCCTTGGGCGATCTGCCTGATCCGCAAGACGATCGAAAGCTCTCCAGATGGGGGTGTGCACGTCTTTTTGACAGTGTCAACAAAATCGTTTAAATTGTGGCGCTTAGGGGCAAAATCGGGGTTGCCTGAGACAGTCACCATCACCATTCGATCTTGAGAGGTCATCGCCTCCCGAAGGATGAGTGTCTGGAGAGTCCCTCTGTTCGAACGGGGATGGTATGCTGCCAATGAAGAGGCGTTCCACCATTGGCGCACACTGTTGACACAGTCTGCCATCCAAGGATTAGTCAGAGGGCACATCGTGAGATTGAAGACCCGACTCTGTCGATACGTACCGTGAAGTCCGAGGTATTGGTTGTTGTTCCGATCTTGGGAGAAGGTAAACTCCATCTTGTTTCGGTAGCCATAGGAAGAGTCGGCTCCGATAATCGGTCGGACAGTCGTTCCCGGAAAGAGTGCCTGGATTCGCTTTTGCTTCTCTTTGAGTTGCTCCTCATACGCAAGATTTTGCCAGGTGCAGCCTCCACACAGCCCGAAATGGGTGCAGCAGGGCTCCACACGGCGGGGAGAACGGGAAAGGAGTTCCACATCTTCTGCCACGTACCGAACGCCGTTGCCGCGAAGTTTACTAATGC
>JAJZPP010000041.1 GCA_021811115.1 bacterium
AGAAAAGGGTTCGCTGCAGTCCCCACAAGTTTTTCTGGGGGGTGTTGTGAAAGTAAGAATATTTAGGAATGTAAAGAATTTCTTTTATTTTTGTCGATTTTCTGTCCAGTCCAACCCGGCCACCTCAGCGACCTGCTATTTCTGGCTTACCAGAGTTAAAAACAGAAGAACTAACTGTTGGAAATCTCCAGAACTATGGTCGAAGTTTATATGTTGCTGTTGAGGGTTCGACACAGGCAAAATCAAGTCCGACGAATTCCCTTGAGCGCACGCCTCAAGCGAAAGTCTCCGTTATAACGACCAGAAATCTTCGCTATAGAGCCTGGTTGAACATGCTAGGAGGGGTTTTACCGAAAGGTACGACTGTTGACGATGTGATTGAAGCAACCAAACATTTGCCGAAACCAGAAAGAGATCTCTTGAAGAAGGCCGTTGAGCAAGGAGGTATGTTCGTCCGACCAGGGGCTCAAGCAATCGCAAAAAATAGTCTTGTCGCGATAGAATAATGGCTCACACGGAGATCCTCTCTCCCCCCTCGAACTCTACAAAGGCAAGTGCTTCAAAAAATTGAGGTAAGGAAGGCCCCCCCCTTTGGGGTCCTTACCTCAATTTCTTGAAGCACTTGCCTACAAAGAAACCTATTGAGATAAAACAAGAAGATATTTCATAATCTTTTATTATATTAACGTAAAACTTGTTATTGATTATGAGTACCATAGAAAGTAATTCAATTAGATTGTTTCCTGAGATCGATTGCGGTAGATCGGGTTCCGACCGGGGACTGCCGTGTCAGATTGTGCCCTCAGCCGTCGCACAAGGCAGGACACTGGAAGTCTCTCCAACGTTCATCGTCAATTTAGGCCCAATCACCGTGCAAATACGGAGAGCCGATCTCGACGAGTTCCTGCAACGAAACCCGTCGTTAAACTCGGGACCCTCACTCCAGCCCGCCGATATTGTGGCCCGCATTTACCGAGACAGAACGCCCTCCCCACTTCCCATAGGCTCCCCACCGCCACCCGCTCCCCTCTTCGAATACCCCATTTGGAAAACCATGGTCGCTATCGACCCCTTCAGAACCAACATCTTCTCCTTTATCACAAAACACATAAAGCGTTTTCCCTACCAAAGCATGCGCCAAGGACAACCCAATTTCCCCTTCAGTTACCTCCACAGCCTTCTTACTTCCTGTCCCGCATCGTTGCCTCTAGACAGACAGATCGAGCTGACCACCAAGCGGCTCGTTCAAGAGGGGACATCGCAAAGTCAACATGCCCTTGGGATAGGGTTGCACGATCCAAAAGTTGTCGAGAAAATTCTTGCTGACTTCAAGGAGTATCGTTCTCCCCACATCGTTTTCGTGGGCGATTTTGATGAGAAGATAAAAACCGAACTCCAGCCACAGCTCTCTCGATTAATCGAAGAATTCCCAAAGGATGCCTACGGCAAAACTTCGTGTATCCTCCACCCAGACGATCCCACCATCCTGATTGCCTGCACGAAAACAGGAGAGAATGTGTATGAATTTTCCCTTAGACACGCTCACTCCATACCGGACGAAAAAAAAGAGGCTCTCGTTCATGCGCTCCTGGAGCCTCATTATTCTCCCGGGACAGTGAAAGCAATCCTTTGTGGCCTCAGCTTTGACTGGTTCGGTTTTTATAGACCAGATGAGGACGATCCGACAATCTTCCACCAAACACATCAGGTAAAAGGGCTTAAAATTTTTCTGCATTGCTCTGGAAAGATCGTTGCCGACATTGCTAGAGAGCGGGTCGGAAGTGGAGCGTCGAAGGGGTTCAAAAGCAAGTATACCCTCCATCTTGATGGGACGCTCATTAAAAAAACCGGCCGTGCTACGGCGCTCAAATCGAGGTCGCCATCGCATCAACCGATCTGGGATGAAAAGTTTCTTACTGATGCAAACCATGAGGTTTTCGTTCGAGAGGATCTTGGAGAAGTCCCCGGCCTTCTTCCATTCTACATAAGTGGCCGCTATTACAGCAGGAAGAACCCCACACAACTGAAGACCCGATTTGAGTCCATGTTATGTGAAGGAACCATTGAGAACCTCGTCTATGATAGCAAGGGTAAGCCACTCCCTCCCGATCAGCGCAAGACATTAAGCGCCTTATACGCAGCGTACGATGCCCTCAGAGCTCTCGACGTAATTCATAGAGAGGAATTTGTCGTTCACGACGTGAAACCAGCAAACGTTCTTTGGACTGCAGGCGAGAGTCGAACAGAAGGAAAGCTCTGCGATCTTGGGTTTGCCACCTCAATTGACGAGCCGCGCTCTGATCTAGGAACAATAGAATTTAAGTCCCCAGAACGTATCTGGCCCAAGACTGGGCAAGGAAATGATCCTGCAAGCGATCTCTTTGCTTATGGATATCTGCTCCTGTTTATGTATTTACCTGAGTTTCGTCATGAAATTGACTGTTTGCAAGGCGGAGCATTCTGCCTTTTCGGTTACACCCCCCTGTCAGAAGGGCAGTATATAGCATCCCTGAACCAGTTACGAAGCCGGATACCACAAACGAAACTGGGCGAACTCATTGTCGACCTCATCAATCCTGACCCCTCCCTGAGACCCTCGACCGCAGTGGCATTGGAGAGGTACACTAAGCTGCTTCCCAAGCTGGAAAGAGATCCATATGTCGACTGTTGTTCTATGTAAGGGAAAAAACCACATCGTAATTGGCTCCTGCTGTATACTTTTTCCTGTTTACTGTAATGACACATGATGCCTATGGCAGAGTTTACATACGACCCGTCACTGATTCGCAATTTTTCTATCATCGCTCACATCGACCATGGAAAATCCACCCTCGCCGATCGGATGCTCGAGCTGACAGGCACCATCTCCAAACGGGAGATGCAAGAGCAGGTGCTCGACGCCATGGATCTCGAACGTGAGCGAGGAATCACCATCAAGGCCCACCCAGTCCGCATGCTGTATCGCGCCAAGGACGGACGGGTCTACCAGATGAACCTGATCGATACCCCAGGCCACGTCGACTTTACCTACGAAGTATCCAGATCACTCGCCGCATGCGAAGGGGCGCTCCTCGTCGTCGATGCGGGTCAGGGAATTCAGGCGCAAAGCCTTGCCAACGTGCATCTAGCTATGGAACGCTCTCTTACGATCATTCCAGTCCTCAACAAAATCGATCTACCCACCGCCGATATTCCAGGAACGTATGAACAGCTCGAAGAGAGCTTGGCCATGCCTCGCGAAGAGGTTATTTTGGCATCAGCAAAATCGGGTATCGGCATCGAAGAGGTGCTTGAGAGAATTGTCACCGACATTCCTCCTCCAAAAGTTGAGGAAGACGGGAAGCTGCGAGCCCTCATCTTTGACTCGCGCTACGACCCCTATCGCGGCGTCATGGTGTACGTCAGAATTGTCTCAGGATCCATCAAGAAAGGACAGATAGTCCGATTCATGGCGAAAGATGTCGCCTACGAAGTGCTTGAGGTAGGCGTCTTCACCCCCCTCCAAAAGCCTGTGGAAAGCCTTTCGGCAGGAGAAGTAGGCTACTTTGCCGGCAATATCAAGGCGGTGGCCGATGTCAGAATCGGCGACACCGTCACCCAAGCCAAGGGAGGAGCTGTCCAGCCGCTTCCTGGGTTCCGCGACATCCACCCGGTTGTCTTTGCTGGCATCTACCCCGTTGACTCTCAAGATTTTGAGGCGCTGCGCGATGCGCTCGGTAAGCTCCGACTCAATGACTCGGCCCTCCACGTGGAACAGGAGAGCTCTACTGCCCTTGGGTTTGGGTTTCGGTGCGGTTTTTTAGGGCTGTTGCATTTGGAAATTGTCTTTGAACGACTCCAACGCGAGTTTGATCTGGACATCATCACCACATCGCCCAGCGTCATCTACCGCATCGTCCTGCAAGATGGATCGACCCTTGAAATCGATAACCCTGCAAAGTACCCAGACGCCTCTCTCATCTCGTGCATTGAGGAGCCATGGGTGACCTGCCATATTCTCACCCCACAGGACTACCTGGGCAACATCATGGCGTTAACGCTTGAAAAGCGTGGCAACTGTGTCAAGATGGAGACGCTCGACTCAAAACGGCTCCTTGTAACCTACCGCCTGCCTCTCAACGAGATCATTACCGACTTTGCCGATAGGCTTAAATCGGTCACAAAAGGGTTTGCCTCGTTCGATTACCTCTTTTCAGGATATGAGCCAGGAGATATTGTCAAACTCGAGATTCGAGTCAATGAGGAACCTGTTGATGCCTTTTCCCGCCTCATTCACCGCTCCAAGGCAGAGACCGAAGGCAGAGCCCTGTGCTCAAAGCTCGTCGAAGTCATTCCGATGCAGCTGTTCCGGGTGCCTGTACAGGCGGCTATCGGCGGCAAAGTCATTGCTCGGGAGACGATTCGGGCGCTGGCAAAAAATGTCACGGCAAAGTGCTATGGCGGAGACATCACTCGCAAACGGAAGCTATGGGAAAAGCAGAAAGAGGGGAAAAAACGGATGAAAGAGATCGGTAAGGTCTCCATCCCCCAAAGTGCCTTTATGAGTATATTAAAACTGAATGCTGAGTAATATCAATGTGTATCGATACTATTCCAACCCTTCGTGCTCCACAAGAAGGCCCCTATTTTACTGAAGATGACTTTGCTTGCCTCAAGGCGGCACCACTCCCCAAACACATCGCGATCATCCCCGATGGCAATCGGCGATGGGCAGAAAAAGAGCATGTGCCATACATAAATGGCTACATCAAAGGGGCTCAAACACTCATACAAACCGCCTTGGCCGCAAAAGAGCTCTCCATCCCAGTGATCACCGTCTACTCGTTCTCGACAGAAAACTGGACTCGCCCCCAAGACGAGATCCACCTCGTCATGAAACTGTTCGACCTCCACTTAAACTTCTACGCCGACTCCCTTGTCAAAGCCAACATTCGCCTCCACATCATCGGAGATATCGCCCGCCTGCCGCTCTTCCTCCAAGAGACCATCGCGCGTGTGATGCACCAAACCGCTTCAGGAACGAGTCTTGACCTCGTTTTAGCCATGAACTATGGCGGCAGAAATGAACTTGTCAGAGCATTCCGCAAGTTGGCAGAACTGTACCAACATGGCATGGTCGACACTATCTCTGAAGAGGCGGTCAGCAAAGCGTTAGACACCCATCCATGGCCAGATCCAGACCTTCTCATCCGAACAAGCGGCGAGCAGCGACTCTCCAATTTTCTCCTCTGGCAAAGCTCCTATGCTGAAATGTATACAGATGAGGAATCGTGGCCAAACTTTACCCCACAACACCTCCTTCACGCTGTTGTCGCGTACCAATCACGTCAACGTCGACACGGCGGAGGAATGGCAACTTAAAAACTAGTAACCTATGATTCAACTACCCTCACGTAATTTTTGGCTTCGCACCCTCTTTGGAAGCCTCTTTGCACTCCTGACCGCTTTCCTTATTTTCACATCCCACCTGCCACTGCTCAGCTGGCTCTTCGTCTGCGGCCTCACGCTGCTTCAGGCGGCAGCTATCCGGGAATTCTTAAAACTAGCGCGGTTAAAGGGGTTTGCTCCAGCCAGCTTGATGCTGATTATTTGCTCCTCCTTCTATATCCTCTCCCGATACGCCGTGATTGTCTCCCCTGGAAGGGGCCATTTCCCGACACTCATCCTCTTCTTGTCGACCATTGCCTGCGCGCTCTCCTTACTCCGCCACCAAAAAGATGCGATTGCCAACTATTCCATCACGTTCTTTGGATTTATCTACGTAACCTTTCCCTTAAGCCTCCTGCTTGACATTAACTTTAGAGCCCACCCGATGTGGCTCGTCTGGCTCCTCGTCACTACCAAGGGAGGCGATATGATTGCCTACCTTGCCGGAAAGACGATTGGGAAGCACCCCCTCGCACCCATGTTGAGCCCGAAAAAGACTATCGAGGGGGCCATCTGCGGCTGTTTTGGTTCGGCCATTTTAAGCGTCCTACTGGCCTCTTTCTGGTATACCGATACTCTCTCAATGAAGGACTGGGCATGGCTTGGCCTCATTATGGGAGCCTGTGCGGTGCTTGGAGACCTCTCTGAGTCACTCCTCAAGCGGGATGCACAGGTCAAGGACAGCAGCGCTATACCGGGCCTTGGGGGCATTTTGGATATTACCGACTCGCTCACCTTTGCTTCGCCGCTGCTCTACTTTTTCTTAGATGTCTCATACAGATTACAACCCTTATGATTATCACCATTGATGGACCTGCAGGAACGGGCAAGAGCACGGTCGCAAAAAAAGTGGCCGCTCTCCTTGGCTTTTCCCTGCTCGACACGGGAGCCTTGTACCGCGCTGTTGCTGCCGCTGTCATAGCAACCGGAATT
>JAJZPP010000042.1 GCA_021811115.1 bacterium
AAGCAACAAACTTTTGACAATAATTTCTTCAAAACCACAAGATGTAGCTCGCAGTACAAAAAGGCTGCCAATCAACCATTGAGGAGAAGATAGATATGAAAGCAAAAACAACAACGGCAAAAAAAACGACCCGAAAAGCCACCGCAAAGTGCACATGCCCTGGTCCATGCAAGGCGTGCAAACCGGCGAAAAAAACGGTCAAAAAGGCTGTTAAAAAGTAACCCAGAATGTAACATTTCAGATACTCTCGACGAAGGAAGAGGGTATCTGAAATGTTCAACGAGGTCTTTATGAGGCATCTTTTCGGCAGAGATGCCGTCGAAAAAATGTTTTCCGATTACGTATCATTCCGGACGGTGAGTAGCGATCCGACCGCTCTCCCAGAGCACGAAAAGTGTGTCGCCTGGCTTCAGGCTACACTCCAAAGCTGTGGCGCCTCTGTAGAGATATGGAGAGGCGAGGGCGCACCCATCCTCTTAGCAACGCTGCCAGGAAGACCAGGCTCACCAACCCTCCTCATCTACAACCACTACGACGTACAACCGGTTGACCCTATCGCAGAGTGGCGCACCGACCCTTTTAAGGCAGAGATTGCGGGCGATCTTCTGTACGCCCGTGGCGCACAGGATAACAAGGGGCAGTCGCTTTTCGCCCTTTTGGCCCTCAAAGCCATGCAAGGCACACTTCCCCCCTGCCATATCAAGCTGCTCATAGAAGGAGAAGAGGAGAATGGGAGCACCTCGTTACTCAAACTTCTCCAAGAAAAAAAAGAGGCCCTACAAGCTGACCACACGATGATTATCGATGTAGGGATGAGAAAGCGATCCATCCCAGCCATCACCCTCGGCATGCGCGGGATTGTAGCTCTGACAGTAACGTTTAGAGGGCCTTCGACCGATCTGCATTCCGGGCTGTATGGCGGCATCATCGAAAACCCTCTTCACGCGCTCGTCAACGTACTCGCCTCACTCCATGCAGAGGATGGCTCGATCGGGGTTTCTGGCTTTTACAATCAGGTTGTGATGCCAAGTCAAGAGGAATTGTCCCTTTTGAATCTCACCGCAGACGAGGCTGACTTTACACACATCACAGGACAGCCCTTTGGCGGAGGTGAGCGCCTTTTTTCCCCAACTGTACGCAACTGGCTTCGCCCAACATTGGAACTGAACGGCATTCACGGAGGGTATGGAGGGCCTGGAAGCAAGACTGTGATCCCAAAAGAGGCTGTGGCAAAGATTACCTGTCGCCTCGTCCCCAACCAGGATCCGCAGCAGGTGGCAGAACTGGTCAAAGCCCATATCCTGAAAAGGGTTCCACGAGGCATTGTTGGAGAGGTAGTCATCCACAAGGGAATGGGAAAGGCGGTGCGAACCTCGCCCAACACCTCTGGCGTCCACGCCCTCGCCCAGGCGATGGAGAAGGTGTGGGGAACACCCCCAGAATATATTCTGGATGGTGCCTCCATTCCTATCGCACCGCTTCTTCAGGAGGCATCCGGAGGAGAGCTTCTCGCCTGGGGAATCGGCCTTCCGTCCGATAATATCCACGCGCCCAATGAACATATCGACTTCGCGAGAATAGAAAAAGGATTTGACACTCTTCTTTCCACCATTGAATTTCTAGGTGATTTGCGATAGAATGCTCTTTAATGAATATGGAGACTTTTCTTATGTCACATACGTTTTTACGTCGGCTTGCGTGCAGCCTCTTCATCTCATGCATTCCCTTTGCACTCATGGCAACCGACACGGCTCCCGCAACAACCCACAAGTTTTCGCAACCTTTCATCGATGCCGCCAAAAAGGCTCAGCCCAGCGTTGTCTCTATTCGGGTAAAGCTGAAGAAAGGCAACCTTCGCGCAGGGCAAAGAGGCGAAGAAGAGGTTGGTCCAGAGGATTTTTGGGAGCATTTCTTTGGTGGCTCTCCGTTTGAACAACGGCCCCGACAGGCACAGCCCCGCTACGCTTCTGGTTCAGGCTTCATCGTCTCAAAGGATGGGTATCTGCTCACCAACAACCATAATGTCGAAGATGCCGAAACGATCGCGGTCCAACTGGCCGATGGCAAAGAGTACACTCCAAAAGTTATTGGGACCGACCCAAGCACCGATATCGCCCTCTTAAAAATTGATGCGACCGACCTGCCAACTCTCCTTCTTGCCGACTCCTCCAAAGTGGAAGTTGGCGAATGGGTCCTTGCGATCGGCAACCAAGTGGGCCTCTTTCAAGGCTCTGTCTCAGCAGGGATCATCAGCGCCAAGGGCCGGTCCGACCTGGAGCTTGTGCGCATTGAATCCTTCCTCCAAACCGACGCCGCTATCAACCCAGGCAACTCTGGAGGCCCTCTCGTGAACCTGAATGGCGAAGTGGTTGGTATGAACACCGCCATTGCCAGTATGTCTGGAGGGAGTATTGGCATCGGTTTTGCCGTACCGAGCGATTTTCTGCACAGCGTCATGGATGAGCTCATTAAACATGGCAAACTCACCCGCGGATGGCTCGGAGTGCTGCTACAACGTGTTGATAGTGATATCGCAACAGCAGTCGGCCTTGAGCGGCCATATGGGGCGCTCGTCTCCGAGGTTGCTCCTGAAAGCCCAGCCGAAAAAGGAGGCTTGCAGTCCGGAGACATCATCCTTGAAGTACAAGACAAGACGATTGAAAATGCTGGAGCGCTACGTAATTTAGTGGCCTTTATGAAGCCGGGCGAGACGGTCACCATGAAAGTCCGCCGAAGTGGCAAGGAGGTCAGCCTCTCTATTACTATCGGGGAAATGCCTGACGCGCGGCTGCAAAACTCTTCGATGATTCGTGATCTTGGCTTCCTGGTAGAGCCGGTCACGCCGGAGCTTGCCAAAAAACACAACCTCGAAACGAAGACTGGCCTTTTGGTTGCCGAGGTGGATCCAGAGAGCCTTTCGTATCAAGCCGGATTACGGCCCGGTTACGTCATCCTGGCAGTGAATGGCAAATCTGTTGCCACCATCGACGAGTTTTCCAATGCGCTCACCTCCGCAGAAAAAGGCGGGCGGGTCCTCCTGCAGGTCAAGATTGGCACCAACATCCGCTTCATCGCTATCAGCGTGGAGTGACCAAAAAAGTTTTGAAGGGGGAACTGGCGCGAATAGGGTCGAAATCGGCCGACGCGACCACTCCCTCCACATTTTGCAACCCCAGTTCACGGGCTGCCTGGAGCCATTCTACACTCTCATCTTCGAGCCCACATCGAGCCGCGAGCATGGCCGCTAGGAGCGCGACAGAAAGCGTTTGGCGAGCCGTAAAGACAGCGCGGCACGCTTCTAGCCCCTCAAGGAAATGGGATGTCTTATAGGCGGCAAGAGCCACGTGCTCCAGTGCCAGTGGTGTGAGAGGGTCTTTGGCACCCATGAGAAACTCATACGCTTCGAGGTGCCGCTCGAGCAGGAGGAGGTACTCTCCACACCATTCCACAGCCTGTTGACGGACCTCCCGTTCCTTGCTCGATGAGGATAAGTCGCGCAATTTAGCTATCACATCCTCGTGCTCCCCTCGCAACCACCGCTCTTGCAAATCATGGAGGACCATTTCATCCTCAGTCACCCCTGCCGTCCCTTGGCAGTAGGCTGGCCGTTTGAAGAGGCTGTAGCTCCTCCCAAGCGAATAGATAACAAAGAAAAGGGCAAGAAATGTCCCCATGCTCAGCGTGTAGAGCGTAATCAGCACCGCTGTAGCAATGCTCACCCAGGCGGCCACTTTCTCCCCTCTCCTGCCGAACCAGGAAGTAGCGAGGTCAACCATAATTCTGCCCCCATCATATGGGTAGAGGGGGCTTGCATTGAGCCAAAACCAGTTTCCAGAGAGGACAAAGAACAAGAAGAGAGCCTCCCCAACCACTGGGTGCAACGTATCAACGTCTGAGATGTATTGGCCTGCAAACCGCATGGAAAGGTAGGTTGCCAAAAGACCGGCCAAGGAGACAGAGCACCGTTGCCAGAGGCGGAGCGGCGGACCCACAACCTCAGTCTCTCCTCCTGTCGCCCAAATGGCCATGGAACAGGGGCGGCGGAACAGACGGCCCATGATGGTTGACCCAACTTCATGGATGAAGAAGACCAAAAAAATGATGCCCATGACAAGGGCTGCCGTCTGGAAGGTGGCTCCCAACAGAATGCCGAAGATGAGGGCAAATATGAAAAACGAGAGGTGGATGTGCATCGAAAATGAGGGTCGGCTGACGACAATCATAGTACGTTCCTTTGTAATATCTCCTGGCAAACGCGAGGCAGGTCGGTTAATTTACTCACAAGTGTTGCCCCCGCCTTCTTGAGTGGCTCTCCTGCCTCTTTTGCCTCAACGCCTCTTTCTTTAAAATAAGAGAGTGGTGTGTGTCCTGCCAGTAAAACGGCCAGAGGCTTGCGCTTCTGAGCGCGCAGCCACTCACACACACCCATCTCCTGGCCAGTTGGCAATCCGAGGAGGAGCGTCATCTCGGTATACGGATCCTGTTCAAAAAGCTCCAGCACATCAACAACGGAGGTAGCAAGGGCTTCTCCAATGCCAACAAACGTCGACTGCCCCTTACCAGAGGAAGAGAGGGCTCCAGCCGCAACGTACGCCAGAGTATCTGATGAGGAGACCATGCCGACAGGCCCTTTTGTCCAAAGAAAGCCTGGCATAAGCCCACAGCGAGCCTGTTCAGGATTGATGATCCCACAAGAACCTGGTCCAATGAGCCGACTCTTTCCCCGTTGTTTCATGATGCGGAGCGCCTCTACCATATCATGGGCGGGAATTTCCTTCGTAAGACAGACAATAAGCTGAATCCCTGCTTCATCGGCCTCCATAATCGCATCGGTCGCCTTCTGAGGTTCGCTCATAATGAGCGCTACGGTGCCATTTGTCAGGCGCACTGCTTGACGGGCTGAGGCAAAAATTGGCAGCGAGAAGACGTGGGTCTCTTTTGGTCGGGGTTCCACGAGGGCAACCACCTGTGTGCCATACGCCAGCGCCTGTTGGATCTGAAAGCGGCCTCTCTCAGTAGCCATGCCAAAGCAGATGATTCGACTGGAGTGATCGATTAGGATCGGCATGTGAGCACCTGCTTGATAGCATCGCCCAAATCTTGGGTCGCCTGTAACTTAAATCGCTTATCTTGGAACACCCTCACACCGGCAGCAGCATTGGTGCCCTGGAAGCAGACTACCAGAGGCTTATTGGCTTTCCATGAGGAAATCTCTTTTTTTACCGCTTGCCCAATCGCTCCGCAATCCTGCAGACCGGTAAAGATGTGGATCAAGACTGCTTGCACTGTCCTTTCTTCCACCACCAGGCGCAACCCCGCCAGGAGATTGGGTACACTCAACTCAGCTCCAATATCAAAAAGCCCTGCAGCCTTCCCTCCAGCAAGCTGGAGCTCATCAACAGTGGCCAACCCAAGTGCAAGACCATTTGTCAGGCAGCCTATAGTGCCGCCCAGCTCAATGTATCCTTCCTTTTTTTCTTGCACATAGGGTGCCAATTCTGGCTGTCGGAAGAGGGAGGATGAGTCAATATAGACAGCGGCATGAACCGCCTCGACAGTACCGGCTGGGGTAAGAACGATTGGGGAGAGTTCGATCTTCGTGGCATCCAATTGAAAAAAACTGTCCACCGTGCGCTCACAGAGAGCATAGAACGAATCGGTAGCCGTCTCCGCCATGTTAAGCTGAACCATCAGACGGTTGATTTGATAGGCGAAGAGTCTTCGCTCTGCAACCTTCTCAATAAAGAGGCGTTTGGCGTCTTGCTTTCCACAGCAGACAACAACGGTCCCCTCCTCGATCTGAACGCGGAACAGATAGCTTGGAGCTTGTTCTGCCATCTCATACGAAGAGAAGGGGATGCCCAAACTATGAAGGATGCGCTTGGCATGATATTCTGAAAGTTCCATTAGGATTCGTCAGAGTGACACATCTCATAGTGGCGAACTAAATCGAATTTCGTGTGAAAGATTCGACTACAAATTCTGCATTTCCAAATGCGCCGATGTACAGCCTTATTGCTGGTCCCAATTACTTTTTCTTGCATGTAGATCAGCTCTGCCAGGCACTTACCAAGGTCTTTTTTTTGTACATACATGCGATCTTCTTTGGAATGTAATGAAGACACTAGGTATAATTTATGTCCCTTCCAAACAGCCATTTTACCTGAAAACAAGGTGATCGACGACATGTTTTTTATGTAAATCTTGTCATTTTCTTTCGCCGGACAATGCTCTGAGCTCTTATTTCGCGAGATCCCTGATCGGTCAGAATTTGCAATCACAGATGACATAAAAAAATAACAACCTGCGATCAAGAGTGCTGGAAACACTACCCTCATAGAACCTCCTT